>CAYULE010000008.1:21861-30660 GCA_964445385.1 uncultured Smithella sp. | reverse complement strand
GCCAGAGCGGCCAATGCCCACGACTTCATCCGCCGGCTGCCCAATGGCTACGAGTCCAATATCGGGGAACTGGGCACCAAGCTGTCCGGCGGCGAAAAACAACGTATCTCCATCGCGCGGGCGCTGCTCAAAGACGCGCCCATTCTGATCCTGGACGAAGCGACATCATCGCTGGACACGGAAGCTGAAATAGAAGTACAAGACGCGCTGGATAATCTCATGAAGGGGCGTACCACGCTGGTCATCGCGCACCGGCTTTCCACGATCCGTAATGCCGACCGAATCATTGCCCTGGTCAACGGGGAAATCGTCGAAGAAGGCAATCACGAAGCCCTGATGGCTAAAAAAGGCGAATATTACCGCCTCCATAATCTGCAGTTCAAAGATGAAGGAAATGGCAATGATCGATTGGAAAAGGATCTGGAATGATGACGATTCGATTCGCCGTTTCAGTCCGACCAGAGCAATCCTCTATCTTTTCTCCGGGCTCTACCGGCTGATCATTCACTTGCGCAACCGGCTCTATGATCGGCAGATTCTCCCGTCTTGCAAACTTTCGTGTCCGGTCATCAGTGTCGGCAATATCACAGTCGGCGGCACGGGGAAAACACCCTGCGTGATCAGTCTGGCCCGGATGCTCCAGCATCATGGTTATCAACCGGCGGTGATCAGCCGCGGTTATGGCGGCAAAAATCCCAAGTCCGTCAATGTTGTTTCCGATCAAAAAAGTATTTTACTGAGCGCCGACATTGCCGGCGACGAACCGCTCTTGATTGCCCGGTCGCTACCGGGCGTTCCGGTGATCACCGGCGCAAAACGAAAACTTACCGGGCAGGCAGCCATCGATCAATTCGGCGTTAACGTGCTGATCTGTGACGACGCGTTTCAACACCGGCAAATCTTCCGGGATATCGATATTGTTTTGCTGGACTTTGAAAAACCGCTGGGGAATGGACATCTGCTGCCGGCTGGTGAGCTTCGGGAGCCGACTGGCGCTCTCAAGCGTGCCGGTTGTATGATACTGACCCGCGCGAATGAAACCGGGCCTTTACCTTCGGATATCGCCCGGATCTCATACGCATCCGGTATCCCCGTTTTCCGCGCCGCCCATCGGTTTGTGGAACTGATCAGACCGGAAGAAAATCTTCCCTTGCCGCCAAGCGTTCTTCGCGGTAAGAAAGTTTTCGCTTTTTGCGGCATTGCAAAGCCTGCGTCCTTTAAGAAATTATTACAGGAAGCGGAAACAGAAATCATTTCATTTGTTGATTTTCCCGATCATTATGCCTACAAAAAGCGTGACCTGGAAGAATTAGAACAACATTTTCGAACTGCCGGCGCCGATTACTGGATCACTACGG
This sequence comes from uncultured Smithella sp., assembly GCA_964445385.1. GTDB lineage: Bacteria > Desulfobacterota > Syntrophia > Syntrophales > Smithellaceae > UBA8904. The sequence goes on along the minus strand of CAYULE010000008.1, from coordinate 29,302 downwards.
AAAAAGACGCCATGCGGCTGACGGGTTATCCCGAATTTTTGAAAATGATTTATGTTGTGCGGATGGAAATGGAAATAGTATCATCCCTGCCGTCATTTGAAAATTTTATTTTAGAGCAATTAGCGGCTTTAGTGAACAGGGAATAGTGAATGGTGAATAGGGGATGAATTTGGCTTTGAAGACTAATTTTTTACGCCATACCGGCGCAGGCCGGTATCCAGAAACTTTTTAAATACCGGATTCCCGCCTGCGAGGGAATGACAAAGAGATTTTTAAACTTAATACTTAAAACTTAATTACTTAAAACTTTTTCTTATGAACATGAAAATAAAAATTGCCATATTTCTTGATCGTATTTTTCCCATGCCGGTAAAGCGCTTTGCCGCCGTCAGCATGTCCCGCGTGGCCTATTACCTTCTACGCACGCACAGGCTGATTGCTGTTCACAATCTGGTTCGGTCCTTCCCGGAAAAATCTCTGGATGAAATTCTGCAGATTATCAAAGCTTCTTATGCCAGTTTTGCCTTGATTTTTGTGGAGTTCCTGCAGATTCTTTATCTTAATCACGACAACCTGCATCGCTGGGTTTCCGTGAAGGGTTTGGATCATTATGAAAAAGCCTGCCGGGAGGGCAAAGGCGTAATCCTTTTCACCGCTCATTTCGGCAACTGGGAAATGGGCAGCGCAGCGCTGGCCATCCTGTCCAAACCGCCGATCTTTATGGCCCGCACTCTGGACAGCCCTTTTCTCGAAGAGATCACGACGCATACCCGCTCCACATTGGGGATTGGCAATATTCACAAGAAAAATGTCATGCACGCGATACTCAGCCAGTTGAGAAAAGGTGAAGCGATAAAATTATTGATCGACCAGAATGTCGCCGCCAGAGAAGGCGTCTTTGTCAACTTTTTCGGACGCCCGGCCTGCGCCACAAACGGAGTCGCCCTGATGGCGATGCATACCGGAGCGGCCGTGCTGCCCATTTTCACAACTCGCATGCCGGATGGACGCTATGTAACCGAAATCGGCCCGAAAGTAGAGACCGTCAATACCGGCAACCGTGAACAGGATGTGCTGGCGAACACGCAAAACTATAATAGCCTCATCGAAGCTCATGTTCGCAAATATCCCGGACAGTGGCTATGGCTGCATCAGCGCTGGAAGACCAAACGCTGCCAGGCCAGGAGAATGAATCCTTGATACTGGAAAATAAAAAAAAATTACCGTTACAAGGGCTTGACCGGATATTAATCCGGGGCACCAACTGGATCGGCGACGCCGTGATGACCCTGCCGGCGGTTGTTTCCGTGCGCGCGGCTTACCCTAAAGCGCACCTGGCCATCTTAGCCAAGCCGCCGGTAACTGACATCTACCGTCTATTTTCAGCGGCGGATGAAATCATCCCGTATCAACAGACATTTGACACCCCGCTGGGCGTTTTTCGCCTGGCGCAGACGCTGCGGCAAAAAAAGTTTGATGCGGCAATTCTTCTGCAAAACGCCATTGAAGCGGCCATTATCAGTCTGGCAGCGAGTATTCGCGTGCGGGCGGGATACAATTCCGATGGGCGCGGTATTCTGCTGACACACCCGATAAGGCGCACAGAAGACATCCTTAAAGTACACCAGATTGACTATTATCTGGAAATGGTGAAAGCGCTGGGCTGCGCTGATGTTGATCGCGCCATGCATCTGGAAACGTATATCGCTCCGGCCGCGGCGAGGCTGGTCTTACAGCAATACCTGCCGGGCAGCGGCAGCGGCAACGCCGTCATCGGCATTGCGCCCGGCGCTACTTACGGCCCGGCCAAACGATGGCTTGCAGAGAGATTCGCGGCGGCGGGAGATCAACTGAGTAAAGACTTAGACGCGCAAGTGGTTCTTTTCGGCGGGAAAGACGATTGGGAAACTGCCGAGCAAGTCCGCAAACAGTCGCGCGCGGGCATGATCAATCTTGCGGGCATCACTTCGCTTACAGAAACCATTTACATCATCTCGCAATGCCGGCTGTTTCTCAGCAACGACTCGGGGCTTATGCATGTGGCCGGCGCTCTGAATGTTCCCACCGTCGCTGTCTTCGGGTCCACCAATCCGGTAACCACCTCGCCCGCGGGAGAGAAAACCATCCTGGTGCGCAAGGAAGTTTCATGCAGCCCCTGTTTGAAAAAAACCTGCCCGACAGACTTTCGCTGCATGACGCTGATCGGCGTCGACGATGTTGTCGGGGCGGCCAGAACTTTAATCAACGACCTCGCAGCAAGCGTCGGAGAATTAACGCTCGTCCCGCGGCAGCGGGATTAAACAAAAGTTGAGTCATCATGGAAAAGAACCTTGCCATCTTTCTGGATCGTGACGGGACCATCAATGAAGAAGTCGGCTATCTTGACAGCATGGAAAAGCTGCAGATCATTCCGGCCGCTTTTGAAGCAATCCGTTTAATTAATCAAAGCGGCATGAAGGCCGTGGTCATCAGCAACCAGGCCGGCGTCGCCAAAGGATATTTTTCCGAAAAGTTCGTGCGAAAAATCAACGGACAGATTCAAAGCGCCATGCTGGAGCGGGGCGCTTTGATCGACCGGTTTTATTTCTGTCCGCATCATCCGTCGGAAGGCAACGATCCCTATCGCATAATTTGTAACTGCCGCAAACCGGAGCCGGGCCTGCTTCACCAGGCGGCAGCCGATCTGGACATTGACCTTAACCGGTCCTACCTCATCGGAGACCGCTTGCGGGATGTTGAAACCGCTCACCGGGCCGGCGCCAAAGGCGTCCTGGTCATGACGGGATACGGACAGGATTTGATGCGTCAGACCGGACCGGACCAAGCCAATGAATTGAATCAACCCGAACACGTCGCCCAGAATATTCTGGAGGCGGTTCGCTGGATATTGAAGGATCGGACATGAATATTCTGATCGTCAAACTGAGCGCCATCGGCGACGTCATTCACACCCTGCCCTCGCTTGGCGCGCTGCGTCGCCTTTATCCATACGCGCACATCACCTGGGTGGTCGAAGAAGCGGCGGCGGATCTGGTCGTCAATCATCCGTATCTCGATCAGGTTTTAATTTCCCGGCGTAAAAGCTGGGCAAAAGATATTAAAGACGGCAAATTCCAACCAGCCTGGCGTGAAATTCGTTCTTTCATCAAACAACTGAAGAGCCGCCGGTATGATCTCGTCATCGACTTTCACGGTCTGTTCAAAAGTGCGATGATCGTTTTTTTGAGCCGGGGTAAAAGAAAACTGGGCTATGATTCCTGGCAGGAACTGAGCGGCCTGTTTCTCAATGAAAAAATCCCGGAAGACATGAACAAGCACGCCGTGGACCGCTATCTGGATTTTCCGCGCCACCTGGGCGCGACCATCGAAACGCCTGATTTTATTCTCCCCGCCAATCCGGAAGCGGAAGCCCGGGCCCTGAGGCTTCTGGCTTCTCACACACTGGAAAAAAAGAAATACATCGCCGTCAATCCCGTTGCCCTGTGGGAAACCAAATTGTGGGACAACCGGAAATTTGCCGAACTGGCGGATGCCATCCAGGAGCGGTTGAAGATTCCCGTTGTCTTTACCGGCAGCAACAAAGAATCCCTTGACGAAATCACATCACAGATGAAGACAAAAGGCATCCATCTCGGTGGACAAACAACCCTGCCTGAGCTGGCCTGTATCTATCAAGAAGCACGCGCCGTCATTACCACGGATTCCGGGCCCATGCATCTGGCAGCGGCTCTCGGCACGCCGGTGTTTGCTCTTTTTGGACCAACCGATCCGGCAAGAACAGGTCCCTACGGAACAGGCCACACCATTATCCGCGCCGACCTGCCGTGCAGTCCATGCTTATTAAAAAAATGTGCCACCCGCCAATGTATGGAAGACATAACGCCTGAACAGGTATTTGACGAAGTAAAAAAAATGATAAAAAGTTCAATGTTCTAAGTTCAAAGTTTCAGGCGTTAAGTTCTTAAAAACAAAAAACCCGGTTGAGCCGGGTGATTAAAACTGTTTTCCCTTTAACATCGAACGTAGAACCTGGAACTTTGAACTTATTTCCGCTCTGTCGCCTAGTGCCTTACCCCTTCTCTCTTAATAACCTTTACTAACGTCATCCAAATAATTTTCATATCAAACATCAGGGATCGGTGTTTAAGATAATAGACGTCATTCTCGACCTTGACAGGTATCGGCAAATCGTCCCGGCCATTGATTTGCGCCCAGCCTGTGATTCCCGGAATCAATCGGTGAACGCCTTTTTCCGTTCGTAACGCGATCAGATCGTCCTGATTAAACAGTGCAGGCCGCGGTCCCACAAAACTCATCTTCCCGGTCAGGACACTCCATAATTGCGGCAACTCATCCAGGCTTGATTTTCTCAGAAAGGGGCCTATCGGTGTCAGATACGTATCCGGATCTTCCAGCAAATGCGTCGCCAGCACAGGCGTATCGATTCTCATTGTTCTGAATTTCGGCATGCTGAATATGATATTATTCACTCCGACCCGATCCGACCAATATAAAGCAGGCCCTTTAGAAGTCAGCTTGACCAAAACCGCAATCACGATGACGGGAACTAACAAGACAAATGTCAAACAAAGGGAAAAAAACAAATCAAATATTCTTTTCATAGAACCTTCATGACCAGGCATTCAGATCGTTTTCACGACATCCTCTCTTACACCTCACGAAAAACATTCCGCTTCTTTCATCAGCCTTCCTTTGGCGTCTTTGCCTGAAAGAATTGGCGGGGTCTGCAAAGGCCAGCTGATGGCCAGATCGGGGTCGTTCCAGATAATCGTGCGTTCGTATTGCGGCGCCCAGTAGTCTGTTGTTTTGTAAAGAAACTCCGCCATGTCGGAGAGAACCAGAAATCCGTGAGCAAAGCCTTCGGGGATCCACAGTTGCCGGCAATTGTCTTCGGAGAGTTCAACGCCCATCCAGCGGCCGAAAGCAGGCGAACTTCTTCGAATATCAACCGCCACATCAAACACGGCGCCGCGAATCACACGGACAAGTTTTCCCTGGGGCTGCTGAATCTGATAATGAAGGCCGCGTAAAACGTTTTTTTCCGAACGGGAATGATTATCCTGAACAAAGGTTGTCTGCAATCCTGTTTTCTCCTGCCAGGATTTCTGATTAAAGCTTTCATAGAAAAAGCCCCGCGCATCACCGAATACACGAGGCTCTATCATGAGGACGTCTGAGAGATCGGTCTTAATAATATTCATTATATGTTTTTTCCTTCAGAATTCTTTCCAGATAGTCCCGATAAGACGATTTGGGCGTTTCCTCAATCACCTGCTTCATTTTCTTTTTATCTACAAATCCCAGACGAAAAGCGATTTCTTCCAGGCAGGCAATCTTCAATCCCTGACGCGCTTCCAGCGTACCAATGAAGTGGCTGGCTTCCAGGAGGCTGGTATGCGTGCCTGTATCCAGCCAGGCGATGCCGCGTCCCAACGGAGCAACATGAAGGCCGCCGCGCCGCAAATATTCCATGTTCACGTCCGTAATCTCCAATTCACCGCGTGCCGATGGTTTCATGGATTCGGCGATTGCCGTAATGTTTTTGTCGTAAAGGTATAATCCGGGTACCGCGTAGTTCGATTTCGGTTTGGACGGTTTTTCTTCAATGCTGATGGCTTTCCCCATGGCGTCAAATTCCACAACACCGTAACGTTCCGGGTCATTGACATAATAACCGAAGATGACCGCGCCTTCCTGGAATTCCTGCATAATTTTATAAAGATCCATATTCCCGTAAAAGATGTTGTCCCCCAGGATCAAGCAAACGGCGTCACCGGCAATAAACTCTTTGCCGACCAGAAACGCCTGGGCAATTCCCTTGGGCTCAGGTTGAACTTTGTAGGTAAGTTTTATCCCCCAGCGGCTGCCGTCTCCCAGCAAGGCTTCGAAGCGGGGGGTGTCCTGTGGCGTGGAGATGATGAGGATATCTCGAATCCCCGCCATCATCAGCGTGGACAGGGGGTAGTAAATCATGGGTTTATCATAAACCGGCTGTAATTGCTTGCTGGCCACCAGCGTCAGGGGATATAGCCTGCTCCCCGCGCCGCCGGCCAGAATGATTCCTTTTTGAATACCTGCCATATATTAACCTTTCAAAAAATAGTTCAAAGTTCTATGTTCTACGTTCTATGTTGAGCAAAGTAGCCGTGGGGCGGCAAACGTTGAACCTAGAACATTGAACGTAGAACAGTCTTTTATTTGCCGTACATTTTTTCGTAATATTCGCGATAGCTGCCGTCGGTCACGGAGTCGATCCATGCTTTATGGTCCAGATACCATTCGACGGTTTTGCGCATGCCATCTTCAAAATTGATCCGGGGACTCCACCCCAGTTGGGTACGAATTTTTGTGGCGTCGATGGCGTAGCGGCGATCGTGCCCGGCACGGTCTTTGACGTAGGTGACAAGCGATCGGCGGTCTTTTCCGCCCGCGAGCAGACCAACTTTTTCATCCAGAATGTCACAGATGGTGTGGACGATTTCGATGTTCTGCTTTTCGCTGTTTCCGCCAATGTTGTATGTTTCACCAATTGTTCCTTTTTGCAAAACCGTCAGGATCGCCTCGCAGTGATCGACAACGTAAAGCCAGTCCCGGACATTTTTGCCGTCGCCATACACCGGCAGGGAGCGTCCCCCGAGAGCGTTGTTGATCACAAGCGGAATAAGCTTTTCCGGAAACTGGTAAGGCCCATAATTGTTCGAGCAGTTGGTAATCAGCGTCGGCAGACCATAGGTATGAAAATAAGCGCTGACCAGGTGGTCGGATGACGCCTTGCTTGCTGAATACGGAGAGCGGGGATCATAGGGAGTCGTCTCCTGAAAAGAGCCTGTGTCTCCCAGCGAGCCATAAACTTCATCGGTACTCACGTGCAGAAATCGGCAGGTTTTCTTTTCCGCCTCTGCCGGATCTTTCAGCCAATGCTCTCTGGCCGCTTCCAGAAGATTAAAGGTTCCTAAAATATTGGTTTGAACAAATTCGGCCGGACCGGTTATGCTGCGGTCCACATGGGATTCAGCGGCAAAATGAATAACCGTGTCGATGCGCTCTTCGGCAAAGATTTGTCTGACTAATGCGTTATCTCCAATATCCCCTTTCACAAAACGATAACGGGGATGACTTTCAATATCTGTTAAATTGCCGGGATTGCCGGCGTACGTCAGTTTATCCAGATTAACGAGACGATAATCAGGGTAACGCTGCAGAACATGGCGGACAAAATTTGATCCGATAAAACCGCATCCGCCTGTGATCAGTACTTGTTTCACAATCCATACTCCTTACGTTAGAAATTTTTCACAGAACACTTTCGTTTTCCTGCGGAGTAAACTCCGGCACAATATCCTTGAGCTTCTTTTTGATGCCTTTTGCGTCATGAATCGCCGCCATCTTCACCAGTTCATCAATTTCATGATAAAGATGT
>CAYULE010000008.1:0-21761 GCA_964445385.1 uncultured Smithella sp. | reverse complement strand
TGCGTCATGAATCGCCGCCATCTTCACCAGTTCATCAATTTCATGATAAAGATGTTTGATGGCTTCCTGCGGATTCTTAACATCTTTGAAATAACCGTTGGGACAGAGGACCATGACCTTTTCATGGCCGGTAGGCAGAATATCCTCGCCCACGGTAATCAGTTCTTCGTAGAGTTTTTCACCATCCCGCAAACCGACATAAACAATTTTAATATCCACATCCGGTTTTTTCCCCGAAAGGCGAATCAAGTCCCGCGCCATATCGTCGATTTTGACAGGCGTACCCATTCTCAAAATAAAGACTTCGCCGCCCTGCCCCATTGTGCCGGCCTGCAGGATCATCTGCGAAGCTTCGGGGATCGTCATGAAGAAACGATTCACTTCCGGATGCGTAACGGTCACCGGACCGCCCTGCTCGATTTGACGACGGAAAAAGGGGATGACGGACCCGGACGAACCGACCACGTTGCCAAATCTCACGGCCATAAACTTGGTGCCGTTTCCCTGCTGGCATTGCATAATCAATTCCGTCACCCTCTTGCTGGCGCCCATCACATTGGTCGGACGAACCGCTTTATCCGTTGAAACCAGGACAAACCGATCCACATGATACTTGACGGCCATATCCATTACCACACGACTGCCGACAATATTATTGTAAACGGCCTGCCAGGGATTTTTCTCCAGCATGGGCACATGCTTATAAGCCGCCGCGTGAAATACAACTTCCGGTTTATATTTTGCAAACACATCATTCATCAGCGCTCTATTCTGGACCGCTCCCAGAATGGCCACGCAGTGGCGACAGTAATTTTCATTTTGTATTTCCATTTGAATCTGGAACAGATTGGCTTCACTTGAATCCAGGAGAATGAGGTTGCGGGGCTGATATTTGAGGACCTGCCGGCATAATTCGGAACCAATGGAACCACCGCAACCGGTAATTAAGATGGTTCTGCTGTCAAGATAGCCGCGGATGCCTTTAATATCCAGGTGAACCGGTGACCGCCCCAACAGATCTTCGTAGCTGATATCCCGCAGCAGTTTCACGCTGACCCGGCCATCAATCAGATCGCCAATGCCCGGCACTATTTTATAGGAGGTATTGTTTTGTTGACAGGCTTCCACAATGCGCCGAATTTGATCGCCGGTGGCGGAAGGAACCGCGACAAGGATTTGCTGGATATTTGCCTGCTTGATAATCATGGGCAGGCGCTTAAGATTCCCCAATACGCCTACCCCATGGATCGTTCTTCCCTGTTTACCCGGATCGTCGTCAATGAAGCCAACCACATGATAATTCAGGGTGGAGTTATCCATAATCTCCCGCAATATTTTTTCTCCGGCCTGACCGGCGCCGATGATCAGGATCTTATTTTTTCGGGAACCCAGGGGATACTCATTGTTTGTTGCATTGAAACGCAGGGAATAAAAAGAGCGGATGGCCATGCGGAAACCGCCCGTCAGAATGAATGTAATAATACCGTCAGCGATAAAAACGGCGCGTGAATATCCCATAAACCGGTGTGTGAACAGAATAATCAACATGATAATGACCGTGGAGAAAAAACATGCCCGGGCTAAAAGCCAGAGATCCCGGATGCCGGTAAAACGCCATAAACCCTGGTAAAGCCCGGCAAAAAAGAAGATAACGACTTTCAAGGGCACGATCCAGAGCAACAGGTTGATAATTTGCCTGTAATCAAAACTGGCGGGAAGAAATTCAAAACGAAGCAAATAAGCTGAGTAAAGGGCAACAACGAAAAGCAGACAATCCATCAACACCATCAAATAGAATTTTGGATTTTTTAGTTGAGGATTCATCTGCACGGTAATGTCATACTTCCTTTCTGCGATAGTAATACTCCACATTTGGGAAAATTCGTCAAGATTGATTTTACACAGGAAAGCAGCTGAATCCGTATGGATATGTTCCGTCCGCCATCAGGTCTCAGATTTCACAGGTGAAGCGTCTTCACGATTGCCTCGTGATGGAGTTAAATCCTTTAAACCAAGTTGAAATTTTCCAGGAGAATAATGAAGATCGCGTGCCGCGTCGGTATGATCAAAAACCAGGTCGGCGTTCATCCGTTCGGCCATTTGCATCGTCCAATGCCGGTAACGGGGGAGCAGACGAATCATGAATGCGACAAAGCGGAAAAACCACAGGGGGACACGGATCAACCTCGGGCGGCGCCCCAGGGCCAAAAACAGGCGACAAACCATCTCCCGATAACTGAGCGTCTCACCGCCGGAAAGATTATAGGCATGATTGACAATACCGGTCCTTTCGAGAGCGGACAGACAGGCCGCCGCAACATCTTCCGCGTGAACAGGCTGGCGAAGTCCCTGGGCTTGTCCCAACAGGGGGAAAAAACCAAGACGGCGAATAAGACGGATAATCTCAGAAATATTTTTGTCCTGTCCCAGGCCATAGATCAGGGTTGGGCGAAGAATCACCCAGTCCACCCCCGCCCGCTTCGCCCAGCCTTGCAGGCGGTTTTCAGAATCAATCAATTTACTGGCCGTTTTCTTCTCCTCAACGTCCGTTGAATCACTTTTGGTAAAGCGGCTTGTGGAAGACACCGCAATCACACGACGCACACCATACTTTTCCATCATCGCGAAATAATCCGGCAAAACCCAGATGGACGCGACACAAATCCAGCAATCAATATTTTTGTTTTCGCCGGCAGGACGACGAATCATATCCATGGAGTCCGGCAACTGCGTCCATTGAATATTTGGCTGATCGCTGCTCATTGGACGGCGGGAAAACGCCCGGACATTCCACCCGCTCTGCACAAGCAACGGCAGCAGGCATCGGCCAACAAGGCTTGTGGCGCCCAGTACGCCAACCTGTTTTTTACTCATGCCCGATACCAATCATCCTTCCTGTTTTGCGTATGGAATGCCATGTTGCCAACGCTCCAAAACGGAACCATACACCCAGTGCCACAATCCACATCAATATCCCCGGGTATTGATACCGGAAGAACTTCCGGTAAAACCGCATCATGCCCTTGTGTTTGTGCCATTCCACAAATAACGGACGTCTTTTACTGCACACCCCTTTGTAGTGAACAACCCTGGCATCGGGCACAAACATAATTTTCCACTTTCCGCGGCGAAAGCGCATGCACCAATCCAGATCTTCACAGTGCATAAAATAACCTTCATCCAGCACTCCGATATCCCTGATGGCAGCTCGCCTTACCAACATGCAGGAACCTGAAATAGCCTCAACTTCGACAATATCTTCCGGCAGAGGCTGTTGATGCAAAAGGAAATCGGAGAACAGTTTCGGATACCGTTCAGATAGTTTTGATAAACCAAAAGCCCGGATAAAAGAGCGCCAGGGAGTTGGCACTGAGCGCCGGCCACCGGCCTGCTCTGTTCCATCCGCGTTAATCAGCAGCGGGCCAACCATCGCTGTTTGCGGATTAGATTGCAGACAGGCCAGCATTTTTTCCAGCGCCCCGGGCTTCACCACACAGTCCGGATTCAAAAAAAGCACGTCGTCACTTTCGTCGGCAAATGAGATCCCCATATTGCAGGCTTTTGCAAAACCAATATTTGCTTTATTGTGAATGCATGTCAGACGCGGCTGCGAGACAGCCAGCTGATCCAACTTGTCCATACTATGATCCACCGAGCCATTATCGACAATGATGACTTTGCCAACAGTCCCCGAATCCAAAACAGCATTCACCGCATCCAATAAACCAGAACCGGCATTGTAGTTAACAACAATCACAGCGATTTTGTCCATGCTATGTAAATCTCTTACGGATTTTGGTAAAACGCGGCAGAAATCTTTTATCCAGCACGCGCCAAATATCCTTTAGAGAAGCCTTTCTTTGTTTTTGAATAGCACACCGCTTCTTCCACATCCGGGGAAGACCACGGAGAGCATCCATTTTAGATCTTAAGATGACGGAATACTTTCCATGCAAACTAAACCATAGAACGATGAAAAAATTGAGAAGAATATGCAGGGGCAAAAAGAGCCAGAAAAAAACTCCCGGCATATCTTTAAAATAGGTCCAGACAAGATTCCGGTGTCCGTGATAGATGCTGAAATCACTGCCGACAGAAGTTGTTGCCGAGCCAACATGATGCACCACAGATTCCGGAACATATAAACAGCGATATCCGAGTAACCGGAGCCGAAATCCCAAATCCACATCTTCTACATAGCAAAAATAGTCTTCATCAAAGCCATTCGCCTCAGCAAAGGCCTCCCTGCAATATAAAGCCGCCGCGCCGCAGGGGGAAAAAACTTCTTTCCTCTTGAGCATGGAAGCATCAGCCGCATTTTCATGGCCATCTCTCCAGACCAGACCACTGATGTGATTAATGTCGCCTGTGCCGTCAATCATGGAAGGCTGATTCGCATTCATCAGCCGGCTGCTGAAAAACCGGAACTCCGGGTGCTCCCTGGCTGCATCCATTAAAGACGCCAGCCAGTCTGGCTCCGGAAACGCATCCGGATTCAGAAGCGCCAGCCAATGGCAGGTCCCCGATGCCAAACGCGCGGCGTAATTATTGGCAGCCGCAAAACCGATATTTTTATCCAATCTGATTACTTTAACACCAGGGTAACATTCTTCCAAACCATCAACAGACAAATCCGTACTGGCATTATCGACAATAATCACTTCAGCAGGCGGTAAAATCTGCCTGTTCAGGGATAAAACACAATGCTTAAGATACGCGCCTGCATTCCAGTTCACAATAATCACACAGATGCGATCGCTGACAACAGATTTTTTATCCGGCATAAACAGGTCTCTGCATCGGGCACAATTTTATGGTGCGCCAACTTTCTTTTTACCGATAACAGCTCTTCTCAGTTTGCGAAGCCATTGTCCCCTTGCCGTCGAAGGAGGGAACAATAAATTGAGCACTTTTTTATAAGTAATTTTCCGGCCAATCTGCTCTTTCTGACTTTTTTCAACATAGGGCCCGTATACCTCTCTAACCCACGTATAATAACATGAGCCTTCTGTAACGACAAACGGATTGGGGAAAATATGATATAGATCTCTTCTCAAGTGTAATATCTTGCGTTCCGCTTTGGAAATTAAAGCGCCATTTGAATAATACTTGTATTTATAAGGGATATTCTCTACCCGCTTCTGCCCGTTCATAATTAATTGTTTCTCGTACATCGCTGATAGAATCGTGGCGTCTCGATTCTTATGGTTGTAATTTAAAACTCTTTGCATCTCGTTGTGGTGCATACCTTCATCAAACCCGGAAAAATGAAAAAATCTTAACGGTTTCCCATTTACGGTATACGAACCATCTCCTGTCTCTTGGATATATCTTTGAGTCATATTCCATGTACAAACGTTATATCCCGGGTCTTTCAAGATATGATATCCATCAAAAAAAGCGGGCACAAGATCAATCCATTTTTGATCCGTGAACATCCCAAGAAGACCATCCGGTTCAAGAACATTCAACAATTCATAATCATCATCAAAGCAATAATACATCAGACGCTTATTCCACCAATTGAGAAACTTGAGGCCGGTTTCGTCCGCCTTTACGGCAAAAAAACCCAGATTGTAAGTACCGCGTTTGAGAAATAAGATCTCGTTGGACACGACATAAGAATCGTCTTCTTCAAAGTCAAGTTGATGGGGCGTGAAGATCATGCTGTGCGTGTCAAGCAGCAGATCGATTTCATTCAGCTGGGAAAAAACCATGATGTCCGGATCCAGGTAAACCACTTTCTCGGCATTGAATTTTTGGATCAATGTGAGGGCAAGCGCCGGCTTGACGGCGGTGCAAACTTCGGTGATGGTATGCTTAAAGAAGAAAATATCTTTCTGCGTCACCGGATCAAGTTCATGCGTCAGGATAATCCCGTCAAATGGCTCCATGGCCGGATTGAAATCGGAGGGAATATCACCGGTCAATCCCACGTAAAACTTACTGGTCGGATTGTGCTTCTTCAAGGTTTTGCACAACACCCTGGCTTTGGCGAGATAGTTTTCTGTGATGCTAGTAAAATAATGGACCATAATTGATGCCACCTAGCAGGTTATTCCTGCGTTATGATACGGATCTCCCTGCTCAAAATAGAATTTCCATTTCTTTCTAAAAAACAGACTTTCAGCTTCTAATCTCGCTGATTTTTCCAGCGTTGTATCCAGCCCCCTCGATGCGCTTTCATGATGGCACAGTTCCGCGTAGGGTGTCCATACATTGATTTTTCCCGCCTTCATCAACTTCAGGCAGAAATCAACATCGTTGAGGCCAACTTTAAAATTGACCTCATCCATCCCGCCGACTTCCAGATACAGGTGCTTCTTGACCATCAAACACGCACCGGTCACGGCGCAATAATTCTGGGGCATGACCAGCCGGTGCATGTATCCTGTATTGCTGCGGTGATTGCCATGATGATAATGCGAAGCGATAGATCCTGCCAGGCCGATCACAAGCCCGGCATGCTGTATCCGGTGATCGGCATAGTACAGTTTAGCGCCCACGGCTCCCACATCTTCCCGCTGCGAATACGCCAGCATTTCTTCAATCCAGTTCGGAGCAATCACTTCCGTATCATTATTGAGCAACAGGAGATGCGCGCCTTCGGCAAACTGCGCCGCGTAATTATTAATCGCGGAAAAATTAAATTCCCTTCCAGGGTACCGGACAACCTTCACGGATTTTACGTTCTTCAACTCATCATAATAAGCAAAGATGTCTTTTGCCCGACTGTTGTTTTCGACGATAATGATTTCATAATTCCCGTATGTCGATCTGGTTAGAATGGAGTCGATGCACTTTTCTAAATCCTTCCGATGATCGCTGTTGGGAATAAGAATGGAAACAAGGGGATTCCCGCGGATTGCATAGTGAATTCGGTAGGAGTATGTTTCCCTGATAAATTCAACCTCACCTTCACTACCGATCCGCCGGAGGTGTTCCTGGATTGCTTTTCTTCCCGCTTCATACGCATATAACTTGCTTCCGGCATCCAGAGCGACAGATCCCTGAGAGGCCCGACTGAAGTAAAGCACCTTGGGGATATGAACAATCTTTCGCGCTCTCTCCATCACTCTTAACTCCAATTCATAATCCTGGCTTCCATCATATCCTTGTTTGAGGAATCCAACTTTGTCAATGATGAATCGGGAAAACGCATTGAGGTGACTCGCGTAGTTACAGGCCCGGAGAAAATCGGGGCTGAAACCGGGAAGACAATGATATGCTAAAATTTCCTTTGTTTCATCGGAAAAAACCGCCCGGTCGGAATAGATGAAGTCGGCGTCCATATTCTTGTTGATGCAGCAGGCCAGTTCTATCAGGGCATCGCAGCTCAGAGTATCATCATGATCCAGCATAACAACATAATCGCCGCGGGCAAGAGCATATGCGTCTATGGAATTGCCGGCAATACCTTTGTTTTCCTGCAGGAATACAACCTGAATCCTTTGATCCAGTCCCCGCCAATACAGCAGACAGTCCGTCGTTTCTTTCTTACTTCCGCCGTCAGCAATGCATAACTCCCAGTTGGGATAGATTTGATTGCGCAGGGATTCGACAGCTTCCATCAGCCATTCCGGCCGGGTGTTCCAGGTAGGCATGACCACGGAGATCAACGGTTTTCGCTCCAGATGATCGAGAAGCGATTTCATTTGAGCCAGTGATTCGACTGTTTGCGTGTTTTGCAGAGCGATTCGCCGGGCCTCAGACGCGGCAACCATTCTGAAACCGCGTCGGATCCCCGCCAGACCTTCAAGCCGGAATAAACGAACGGCTTTCTCCATCGTTCTTTTCAAACCACCCCCGTGCCGAAAAGCAGGTCCGGCAAGATCAACAGCGCGCTGGAATCTTTTTATCTGCTGGCCTGCCATGCCTGGCGACCGGGAGATCTTCCAACGGCTCGCCGGCAGGTGCTCAGCAATTTCGCGGCCCCGGCCGGGGAGCTGTCCATCGTGTTCGGCGGCAACCCGGTTTTGCTGTTTGATTTGCGCGTTCCGCTCATTGACGGATTGACCGGGATGCATAATCCGTTTGCAAAAGACGGCCACCCGGCGCCAGGCTCGCGACGCAAAACGATTTTTCAAATTGTTCATAGGGATTGATTCAGACGAGTACTCTATAAATAGAAACTTTTGTACCAGTTAACAAAATGTTCAAGGCCCTTCTCAACAGGGGTACCGGGCTTAAATCCGGTGTCCCGGCTAAGATCGTCAATATCCGCAAAGGTTTCCGTTACGTCACCGGCCTGCATCGGCAGCATGTTGAGTTTTGCTTTCTTCCCGATATACTGCTCCAGAATATGGATAAAATAAATCAGTTCGACAGGGTGATTATTACCCATATTATAAAGACGGTAGGGTGCATAACTTGTACCTGAATCCGGATGCGCGCTGTCCCATTGCGGGTCAGGAGTCGGAATTCGCGGCAGAACACGCATAATCCCGTCAATAATATCATCAATATATGTAAAATCTCTTTTCATCCGTCCGTAATTAAACACATCAATCGGCTTGTCCTCAAAAATATCCCTGGTAAAAGAAAAGTAGGCCATATCCGGACGCCCCCAGGGACCATAGACCGTAAAGAATCTCAATCCCGTCGTCGGAATGCCGTAGAGATGCGAATACGCATGTGCCATTAACTCATTCGATTTTTTAGTCGCGGCATAGAGGGAAACAGGATGGTCCACATTCTGGTGCACCGAAAATGGCATTGTGGTGTTCGCCCCGTAAATGGAACTGGACGACGCATACACCAGGTGTTCGATGTGATAATGCCTGCATCCTTCGAGGATGTTCAAAAAACCACTGATGTTACTCTCAACATATGCATATGGGTTCACGAGAGAATATCTGACACCGGGCTGTGCGGCTAAATGCACGACAACATCAAACTGCTCGCCGGAAAATAACTCCGCTGTTTCCTTTCTCTCTGCCAGGTTCATCTTTACAAATTTGAAATTACGATAATTCTCAAGTTGCCTCAACCTGGCTCTTTTGAGATGGACATCGTAGTAGTCATTGATGTTGTCTACACCGACCACAGTATAGTCCTGTTCAACTAATCTCCTGGATAAATGATATCCGATAAATCCTGCGGCGCCGGTAACCAATACTTTGTTCATTGTTTCAGCCTTATTAAGTAGGAAGGACGTGATAATTTATTTTCTTTGATAATGATACCATCTACCGACACAGAACGATCATCAAGCGTATACCGCAAAGGAACGGGTTGCCACAGGATGTCACTTTCCCCTTTTCCCTCCGCGGACCGGCCAGACAGATAAAGTATTCCACTTTCCGACGGGGTGATACCTGCCGTTGGTCGAAACGTCCACCGCCAGAGCAACTTCGTTTGCTGCCGCAGATGACCAGTACAGAGAAGGCCGGATATTTTTAAAACCTATCTCCTTGAGTTTTGGTCCCGCAATTTCCTGCTGATGTTCCGTTTTATACGCTTTTGCCAGTTTGCTGATCAGTCCGGAGAGCTCAGGCGCCGATGGCACGCGCCAGTCTCCATGTCCGAGGTATTTGCGGACATTCAGGCAGCGCACATAATCGACTGCCTCCTGCCATGTTTTTTCCCCACCGTTGCACGTTCCGAAAGACGGCGTGCCGGCATCGGCGGCCCACTCGAGACCGGTCCCGGCATCTGCCATTCTGCCACTGTTTAACAACAAGAATTGGGCACAGGCTTTGTTCTCTGCTACTATTAAAAAAACAACAAGAAGCGCTAACATAAAAAAGAAGCGAAGCGTTTTGATGGCTAAGGTCATCATTGCGTACCTCATCTCAATAATTTTCAATCCGGCCATCAGGGAAAATCCGTTTTTTATTTCCCGGATAGATAGTGAATTCCACAATACCGCCATAATAATATACTTCTACCCGATGCGGCTCCGTGTAGGGAGTGCCAACGAAAATCTCGTAAGGGCTCTGCGTAAGATACCCCGAACCGCTATCAACAAAGCGGGTAAAAACAACCTGAGGATGATTCAGAGGATAAATCTTCACAATACGCCCCTGCTGGTTTCGCTCGCCGGCCGGTCCCCGTACATCGATTTTCAAGTAACTGTTTTTCGGCACGGGAGTCCTGTTCTTATAGTAAGCAAGACCGAATCCGCCGCTGTCCACCTGTCTTTTCAACACATCCAGCCTGCCATCCCCGTTAACATCCGCAAACGAAATCGTGTCCTGGCCCCAAACGTCCATGGCCGTCGGGTTGGCTCGCACAAAGCCGGCGCCGTTGTTGAGCCATACCACGGTAGGATTGGAGATTCCCGCCACATTGGTCCCTCCCGAGACAATGATATCCTCCCGGCCATCATTGTTCATATCAAAAATATTCAGCCCGTAGCTTTCAGAAAATGAATAGGAGGGAATAATATTTTTAAACTCGAATTTCGTCCCGTTGAACTGATACAGGGCGGGACCGGTATACGGATGGTGTATGACAAGGTCCAGATGGCCGTCATTATTCCAGTCGGTGAACTTTATCCCCTCGTCAAAGACCACCGGCAATCCATAAACAGCTCTTCGATCCGTAAAAGTCAGCTTCCCGCTTTGCATCCGGTCATTGATAAAAAGACGGCTTCCCACATAAAAATCGATCCAGCCGTCAAGATTGATATCCAGCGCCTGGGCTCCTTCGCCCCGGAGGTTGATATCCGCGTTTCTCACGGCAACGCCTGCCTCGTCCGCGACTTCAGTAAAATGGCCGCTTCCGTCGTTGATCAACAAATAACTTTGCTCATTCGGGCTGCAAGCCGTCGCCTGCGGCCAGAAAATATCCAGAAAACCGTCATTATTAAAATCCGCGACAATCATAGTTTCGCCATGCAGTCCTCTCAAATTCTTCTCCGTAAAAGCTGAACTTTCCGTGAAAGTTTGATTACCATTATTGAAAAACAGCATGGCCACGGAATTCGGCGAATACGGAGTCGACAAAGTCATCGCCTGGCACACCGGATCGTCGCCGGTATACGGTTCATACGCGGAAAAGACGTTGCAAACAACGTCCGGAAGAGCGTCGCCGTTAAAATCGGCGACAGCGCAGGTACGCTGGATTCTCCCCGAAATGAAGAGCTTTTCCAACCCCATGCTGAAAGCGGATGTGCCAACTAAATTTCCCGCCCCGTCATTAAAAGTACCAAGCGCCTCGACGTATCCATCATTATTTAAGTCAGCCAATATGGGGTGAAACAAGGGGTATGAGATTAAATCGCCTGAAAAAGAAATGGGGATTAAGGCTAGTGGCAGGGATGGCAGCACCGTTACCGTATAATTCCGTGTCGCAGCATCAGCCGCTGTCACGGTATAAACCACCGGACTGGAAAAGTCATTGGACGTTCTGCCGCTTGTCTGAAGCGTTGAACCCACCTTCACATTGACGCCGGTTGTGGTAAATGTCGCCACCAGAGTTGTCACATCTGTGCCGTAGGGCATCATGATAACTATCGTATTTTGCTTTTCATGGATGGCTCCGACAACCCCGGCCAGGGAAAACATCGTAATTGCTTTTGCCGTTGATGGTGACACTGGAGGTGAGGATGGCAGCACACCACCATTATTTCCTCCTCCGCCACAATTTAGTAAAAATAATACCAGCAGCAACAAACACACCGCTTTTTTCAGCACATTAAACATCATGGTATCTCTCCTGAGCGTAACCTTCGTGTGCATTTTGAACAAAGCATCGATGATTCTTGTACCATTCAAACAAAAGCACTAGCGCAAAAAGAAATCTTTCGTTGGTTACCCCTTTTTCCAGGTCACGTTTGACCAGTTTTACGGTCTCGCTCCTGTCGAGAAAATCAAGGTTGTATGAATCAAGAAACTCTTCCACTGAACCATGAATGGCAAACCATTGTACCAGCCATTTCTTCATCGGCAGCACAAATCCCTGCTTGGGTTTATCAAGAATTTCCTGCGGCAACCATTTCGCCGCAATCCTTCTCAGGGCTACCTTACTGACCGAATGATCCATTCTCTGCCGCTGGGGAAGAAAGAGGCCGGCCCTGACGATGGCGGGATGAAGAAAAGGCGCCCGTCCTTCCAGGCTGTGCGCCATGGCCATCCGGTCAAATTTTACCAGTAGATCATCCGGCAGCCAGGTGGTCAATTCGGCGGCAGTCGCCCGCTGGAGCGGGTCGTTCGCCTGATCCAGCCACCTCAAGAGTTCCCCCTCCCACAACGGTTCTGCATATTTGTCATGCCCGATGAGACGCCGACGAGTGGCGGCATCCGTCAAAAGAGGAAACCCGGATGGAGTAATCAAAGCATCGTTGTGAATCAAATGATCGAGCCCCTCCACGTGATTACGACTCCATCGCAGCCAGCCGGAGATTTTTTCCCGCCAGGTCGTGTTCTTTAAAAAACGATCGTAATAGGAGTATCCGGCAAAGACCTCATCCGCGCCTTCTCCGGCCAAAACGACCTTGACATGCTTGCGAGCTTCCTGGCAGAGCCAATAAAGGGGCAGCATCGCCTGATCCCCCACCGGTTCATCCAGAGCGGCCGCAACCCGGGGCAGCAGGTTGATGAAACTATCCTCTTTGAAATGAAAGCATTGATGAGTGCTGCCGATCGCCCTGGCAACCAAGTCGGCAGCAGCGCTTTCATCATGCGCCGTGCTTTCGAACCCCATGGAAAACGTCATGATTTCAGGATGCGTCTTTGCTGCGATGGCCGCAACAATGGAACTGTCCAGTCCCCCCGACAGGAAGATACCCACCGGCACATCGGCAATCAGGCGGGAGGAGACGGATTGTTCAATCAGACCGGCCAGCTCATCATCATTTGGATTTCGCGTCTTGCCCAGCAATGGGCGATAATAGCGAAACGCTTTGGGACGCGGATCATCCAGCGACACGGTAAGATATTCACCCGGCAACACTCGCTTGATGGACTTGAAGAATGTCATCTCTCCGGGAACGTAGTGCAGGGCCAGATAGTAATCCACGGCCTTGGGTTCGATTTCTCCGCTGACCCAGGGGAGCATTGCCATAGATTTCAGGTCAGAAGCATAGGCAAATCTCCCTGGTGTACCGGTATAGAAAAGTGGTTTTTCACCAAATCGGTCACGCGCGAGATAGAGTGTGTGCGCCTTCTTGTCTAGAATTGCCAGCGCATACATACCATCAATGCGCTCCAACAGCCCTGTAATTCCCCACTGCGCAAAACCGTGGGCGAGCACTTCCGTATCCGAATGCGACTTAAAGTGATAGCCTTTCTGCTCCAACAGCTGCCGCAGTTCCCTGAAATTATAAATTTCGCCATTCTGAAAAGCGATGACCTGATTGCCACCGCTGAAAAACGGCTGCCAGCCGTGCGCCAGATCGATAATGGAGAGCCGTCGCATAGCCATGGCAATGGGTGACTCCACGAACTCGCCATAACCGTCGGGACCACGCTTGATCATCGTATCCGCCATCCGGCGCACAACAGCGCTGTTATTGTATTTGCCCGAAGCGTCGATCAGGCCGGCTATCCCGCACATTGCGATCCTGCTCTCATCCGCATCATCTCCCCGCATTGCAGAATTCCCTGATGCGGGTGCATCCCTGAACAATTCATTTTCATCCCGGCAGAATTCTCCATCCCGTTCTCCATCATCCTGAATACTTTGCGTATTGCCCAAACGGGGTCCATGCAGCAACAATAGGTTATGACAAAATCTGCACGGTCTTATCGATTATTTCGAGATGCCCCTGTCTGTTACCCTGTCGTAACGAACAAACATCAATTCACTTTATTGATCTTACCGCCTGTCGCCGTGAGGATCGAATTCTTCTTGGCAACCTGAATGATATTAATCTCGTATTCGCCGGCGGGAAGCGATTTAAGGTCCGCCTTGATTAAAAATCCTGCTTTCTTTAATTCCGGCTTATTGAACTGCCTGGCGACATCTTCCCGATCAGAGCGTTTGGCCTCCGTGTAATATTTGTCACCACCCTTAACCGGCGCCAGTTCGACAAACAGGAGTTCGGGAGCCGTGCCGGTTTTATCATCAAAGACCCAACCGTTGATATCAAATCCGTCTTCATTTTTAACCGTAACGATGGCATCCATTTTGTTTTTGTTAAGGCCGTCGATATAAGCTTTCCCTCCTGGAGCGGATGCCTTTCCAGTCAGAACGGATGGTAACGTGGCAGAAAAAGCGGGCAGGATTTCTACTTCTTTTTTCATGGGGCCATCGTTCCTGCCGCAACCCCCGAAAAGTGTGATGACCAGACAGCCGATCGCCAGTACAATTTTAATTTTCATCTTCATTTTCATAAAATCCTCCTAAAAAGTAACTTTTTGTTTTTTTTAATTAATCGATTTTACACCATCGCGTCATGCGTGGATCAGCGTTTCTCACCGTCACGGCTGAAAATCATGAGATACAGGAAAGTGGCAAAACCTATTAAGCTTATCAGAGACAAGGGCAAAACAGGGCTCATATATCTGGAATCCGTAATTGGAGAAAAAATACAAACCACGATGGCTGTACAACATGTGCTCATACTTGTGCTCAGCGTGAAAAGCAACAGATCAGAGCGGAAAGATGGAAGAAAAATCCAGATAAGGCCCGTTACCGACAGGATGAGAAATCCTATGGCGACACCGGCAATATGATTGATTACAATTTTATGTCTTATGAAAAAGTTATAAATATTTTTTTGCGTCAAAGAAAATGTAATCTTCCTCTCGTTTTCACTAAAATTGGATGCGATGACAAGCTGCCAGGGATCCGATGGCGGTTTTTGTATTGCACTGGAGTTAAATATCCAACTGGGATATTGATACCACATGGTTTTGCAAAACCCTGACACATGTTTGACATAATTTGCGGGGTATTTCAGGATTCCTTTCAACCACAACGTTTTCAGTCCGCTCAACGCTTCCTTTTTAAAAGGTCGATCGCTGCTCCCCCTTTCCCACACGTCATTGAACCGATCGGCATTCTGTGGATACCTGGCATACCTCTCCTTGACATCTTGAAAGTCTTTTCCATTGACATACCACGTCTGTGGAATGAATGAATGGTCGTTGGCCGGAGCCACCATCCCCGCAATCTGATGCAGGAAAACATGGTCTGCCATATTTTTTGACATCGATTCCGCGAGCAAGTAGGGATAAGCTTTGACACCGAACACCAGGACACAGGCGCTGACCATCAGCAGAGCTAGAAAGCGCAAGGCGTAATTTGCTTTGCTCGTAATACGCTTTTGCTTCAGATAGAAATAAATGAACAAGATGCATAAGGGGTAAACGGATACGATAGCATTATGCCGCCATAATAAAGCAAAAATCAGAACCATTCCTGTCAGCATTTTCATTGCCATACGGAGGTAGTGGTTTTTTACAGGAACGAGGATTTGGAAGAAGATCATGGAACATCCGAGCCACATCAGCATTGGAAAGGTGAAACTATTATATTGTGTGAAATTTTGAAAAAATATATTACCGATTAATGTCATCAGAAACAGGGCATAAGCAAGTACATTACGGGTTCGGATATAAAAAGCTGTTATGAAAAATGCAAACCCTGCATAAAAGCAAAAAAGATTGAGAGCAAATAAATAAAACGTATGCCTGCCAAACAGAAAATACAGACTTTCAAGAAACCTGGCAATAAATACAGGATGCCAGTGATTTGTGGTCACGGATATATAATTATAAATATCGGGCTCCTGAAAATAGCCGGGGAATCCCAACCAGAAAACAAATGCAAAAAGGGCAATGGAGGTCAGGATCGTTATGCTGATGAATATTTTATCTTTTCGGTTCATTGATTTGGTCTGATCGTGATGGATTTAGATGATTTGCAACATTCAACAGGGATTTGTGGTTTGCTTTCCGTGTAAATGCCGTATTCATTCATTCCGGCTGGTTGAAATGTCCGGTGGCATCTTCACTGGCAGAATGTTCGGACGCCGGGTAATCTTTGTCATGCCTTCCCGGCTTTTTACGGAAGGCTCATGGCAGCGTTCTTCACGGTCTCCATATTGCCAATCATTACAAATGTACGATAGGAATAGGTGCGACCGGTTTCAGCGGGATGCCTGAAGCGGGTGCTTACCTTGTTGCAGGAACCCGCCGGATCATGGGCCGGTATGACATAACTGCTGTATGCCCAGAAACCTTCCGCCTGCGGGGTATATACGGCTGCGGCGTATCGGCCGTCGGGAGAGCTTAGGATGGGAATGAGCTGCCTCTCCGGATTGAGACGCATCCGATCATTCATGCGTCCTATCTTATCGAACTGACGCATGGGAATTTTTTCCACGGACCCGTTGCGACGGTCAAGCTGGTAATGTTCCGTCAACATCCAATCCGTGTAAAACGCGGGGCCTTCAACCCGAATTTTTTTAATGGGGGGGCCGCTCAGTTCCGGCGAAACCGTAATAGAAGCATCAAACACGATAATATGCCGATTTCCGCGATAACCGAGAGAAATCGTTTTCTTCAGGGTGTCCTTTGTCACGGACGCCTCGTTGACGCCTCTGCCGGGCCGCCACCAGTAGGCGGGGTGATTTTCCGTGATGATGCGACCGCGATCGACATTCACAGACAGCAGCTCGCTGGTCGAAGTCCGCTTCCTGTCGTCATCAAAATTGCCGGCCTCTGTGGGATTGTAAGCTTCACCTATTTCATTATATGTCCACGCAACCTGTAATTGCCGACCATGATCAAAGTCGTTCACGAATTCATGTCCGTCATAAAAGATACTGCTCACCGCGCCCGCGTCGCGCTTGCTGATCCCAATGGAAATCGCCGCGTTGGAAACCCGGTAATCCGTCGGGTTAGCTCTGGATTCCGCCTGTACGGGACTTTCACACACACTGCCAAGGATAAAAAGCATCACAAAGAGAGAAGTTGTGACTTTCCATTGCCTATTCATAATTCCTCCAGTTTTTTATGACCCTGCTTTTCCGTAACATTAAACATTACAGAAACAACAGCGATCTTATCTTGTTTCAAGGCACTGAATCTTTCCAATATTTTTTTCGTGATCCCCGCATACTTCTTTGTAGCTGACGATGACCTCCTGAACATTATTTTCTATGTAAAACTTTTTTACAAAGTCTTGTGCCGCCCGCTGTCCGATCCTGTGTCTGAGCTTTTCGTCCCGGATCAGAATCTTCATCTTTTCAATCCACTCCTTTTTCGAAGCGGCCAGAAAACCGTTGACCCCGTCCGTAACGCATCCGGCATACGAATCAGTTGCCGAGGCAACCGTCGGAACCCCTACAAGCCCTGCTTCGAAAATCTTCAGTTCGCTTTTGCACGCCGTAAATGGATTGTTCATCTCCAATGGCGCAAGGTTGATGTCCATCCCGGCCAGATAGCGCAGCATTTCTAAATAATCCATCAGCGGCTGGCGAACGATCCGGTTTCCATACCTGGCAAATTTTGAATCCAGGTCGAGAATGCCCGCCAGATGGAACTCCACCATGGAATTTTCAGCCATGACTTCAAACAGAGCATCCGCAACTTCCCTGAAGTCTTTTTCGTGGGTCCGGGTGCCGCTGAAATATCCGATTCTAATTTTTGCATCGCCCGCCCTCTTTTTAACTTTCTTCAGTTCCTGCGCGAGCTCGTTCTGTTTCCTGTTAATCGTATTGGGAATGATAAAACAGCGCTTACCCAGCACTTCAATCCGCTTCGCGAGCGCCTTCGTGGTGCAGGTAGCATAGTCACACAAAAGAAGCGTTTGCCGTAAACGCTCAAGCTCCTCGACCGCCTTCTGTTTGTCCAGCCGGCCCAAGGTGGTAAGTCCGTGAAGAAGGTCTGCCGATTCCGGTTCAAAAACCAGGTCATCCACATCAAAGACCGTCGGAATACCGCTGCTCTTGAATTCACCGATTATGTGCCGAACCGTCTCAGACGCGCCAACCCTGAAGGCCACCAGCAAATCGGAATCCAGAACACCGTCAAGGCTGCTGCTTAAGTCGTCCTTGATGACAGCACATGCGATACCCGTCGCCGTCAGCCCTTCGATCAGGTTGTAAACCCGGAACCGCTGTGAATTCTCATCCTTGTGTGAAGTCAGAAAAGTAACTTTCCGGATCGACCCGGCAGTTTTAGAATTCATTGCCTGATAGACGGCAATGGCTTCCGGCATCAGCGCTTTGGGACCACAGGAAAAATAGGCTTCCTGAAAGAGCTTAGCGTAAGCCGCTGCCATCTCATCAAAGCTCTCCAACTGACGCAGAACGAAAACTGCATTATCCGAAAAGCGCCGCCGCATACCATCGTCCCTAATCAGCTGTTCCAGGGCATTGGCCAGGGCCGCGTAATCGCCGGGACTGTAGAAAAGAGCATTCACTCCCTCCTGCACCTGCTCTTGAATGCCGAAGACCGGTGTGGTGATGATGGGGAGATTGAAGGCCATGGCCTCCAGTATGATTCTGGGAAAGCTTTCGATCCTCGAACTGCAGATAAAAATATCCGCTGCTTTGTAGTATTTGAATATCTCGGGCGAGATCGGCAGGATCGTGAGTCGATCCTTCGCCTCGACTGGCAGGCTGGCTGCCAGATCATGCAGTTCTTTATTGTAGGGCATTGGACTCTGCCAGTCGCCGACGATAAAGCATCTGATCCTCTTCAGGCAATCGGGGTCGAGCCGTTCCAAAGCATGGGCAAGGTCGTGCTGTCCTTTTCTTTCGCAGATCGTGCCGGGAAGGAGAACAGCCAGTTCGTCATCCCCGATCCCGAGCTCTTCACGCATAGCCTTTCTATCGTACTTTTCCGCCTCTTTAAAAATCCGATCAAGATTGAGACCGTTATAAATGACATGGAAGTTATGCCTGCCCTCAAATTCCTTATAAATCTGCTTGGTCGTGTGGGCAACAAAGATCACTTTATACGGGCAGGTGAAGCACCAGGCCGCTTCTGCAGCCAGTTCTTCACCCCACATTTTTTGATAATGCTGCCACGGCTCACTCTCACGGATGTTCCAGATTGATGGCAGGGCGGCATCCCTGGCCGCAGCAATAACATGAAAGTTAATCAGCGTGTTGGCGTAGACCATCTCGACGTCCAGCTCTTTGATGAAGGCCGTAAAGGTCTTCAATCGCTCTCGATATGCGACAATTTCGAAGGGGTTGCCAAGGTTCGGTTCAATAATCACCCGTATACCCTGGGATTCATAGAGCGCCCTTAAGGGCCCGTCTATCGGACTGAATACCACCGGCGCGATGATCCCTTTCTCTTTCAGGCCAACGGTCATTTCATACTGGCTGTATGGCGCTCCCTCATGATTCAGGTTATGAGCACACATGAGTGTTTTAATGGCCCTGCGTAAATCCCCGGTGAATACTGCGCGGGGCCAGACCTCGAAATACTCAGTATCCAGTGAAAGGCTTGGATTATAGTAACTGTCGCGTCTGCCGTAATACTTGGTCCTGAAATTTACATTCTCTCTCGGATTATCGCAGAAACCTCTCGAAAACCCTTCGTGATGGATCAACTCGGCCTCGGGGGTGTAGACCACCCTGTATCCGCTATCCAGAAGTCTCTCGCAATAATCCACATCGTTATAAGCAACCTGGAAAGCCTTTTCATCAAAACCACCCATTTCAAGGAAAAGCTTCCTCGGCGTCAGCAGGCAGGCGGCGGTGACTGCCGAGTAATTCCTCAGCACCTTTGGATAAGCCAGATACCCGGTTTCCCATGCGAACACTCCTTTAAAAGCATGTCCGGCCATTCCGTGGTAAAATTTAATCAGGACACCGGCATGTTGAATTCTTTTATCGGGATATAAGAGCTTCGCCCCGGTGGCGCCCACCCCGGCTATTTGCCCGTAGCCGACCATTTGCGAAAGCCAATCTTTTTTCAACACCTCAATGTCGTTGTTGAGAAACAGGACAAATTCGGACCGGGCAAACTCAACCGCACGATTATTTAGATAGGAGTAGTTGAAACATCCTTCAGGGCTGCTGATCCGGACAACTTTTACTCTGGGATGGTTTGAGAATTTTTGAAGATAGGCCTCAGTCCCGGGCTCGACGGAATCGTTATCGATGATCAGGATCATATAATTGGGATATTCCGTTATCTCCAGAATGGAATTGACGCACTTTTTAAGCACGTTCATCTGGTCTTTCGTCGGAATGATGATGGTCACGCCGGGTGGATTGGTGTGTACGAATCTGTGACTGAATATTCCCGCCCCCGACTCTACTGCCCATTCCGGTTGAAATGCAGCCGCTGGAAGCCCTCGCCTTACAAGCGCATCCTGTACTGCTTTTCTTCCAACCTTCATGCTGTCCGGCTTGGCCTTTGCGGAAGATGCCGTTGAGTTCGGCAAAACGCGCCAATGATAGAGCACAAGAGGAATATGACCGACATGCCTTGCTTTTTCCGAAAGTCTGAGCGCAAGATCATAATCCTGGGATCCTTCAAAGCCGATCCTCGCTCCCCCCCCCTCGTGGAAAAGTGTTCTGCGGACGACGAAGACATGGCTGAAATACATATAGGAAAGAAGAAGTTCCGGTGACCAGTCCGGCTTAAACTGCGGGGCGAAACGCTTTCCCTCCGTGTCTATTTTATCGTCATCGGAATAAAGGATGTCTGTTTCGGGTTTTTCGGCAACATAGAGAGCGATTTCCCCCAGAGCGTTTGGCGTCAGTAAATCATCCTGGTCAAGGAACACCAGATGACTGCCAACGGCAAGAGCGGCGGCGCTATTGGTCGCAACGCTTATGTTGCCGTTGGTCTCACGATAGCAGACTTTAATCCGCTCGTCTGCTTCGGACCATTTAAGCAGGACGCTTTTTACCTCACCGTTTTTGCTCGCATCATCGGCGATGCACAATTCCCAATTTCCGTAGACCTGAGAACAAACGCTTGCTATGGCGCGGTTCAGGTATTCAACCGGAGGATCGTACACCGGCATGATGACACTCAACAGGGGAGCCTCGTTGACTTCCTGAAGACGCTGTCGCAAAAAAGCTTCTCTTACGGCATTCCATTTGTTGACTTCTATCCAATCGTCATAGGGATCATGTGGCTCACTGGGACAGGATGTAGATTCCCGGGTAACTTGGGTGGATAAAGCGTCAGGATGATTCACGATCCAATGTTGATATGACTTTGTGTTTTTTATAAACAAAGCAAAACGTTGATAGATGAATGATTTCAGGTCAGTCTTTCTTGCCTCTGAGATCGGTATTTCATGGTAAACCACCCGCAAGCTATTGGAGACAAACGAACGGATTTTGTAAGCAGCGGATTTGAAGATCGTGCCCGCAAAACGCAGCGGAAGCGTGATACGCCAGGAAGTCGAACGCCGCATCCCGGCGATCGTCGCTTTTTCGCCATTAAGTTGTCCTGCGATGAGAGTGATCTGACGATCACGGTCGGCGATCTGACGATCCTGTTCAATCACGGCCCGGTTAAGATTGTCGATTCGGACGTCGCGTTCCGTAACAGATTGATGGAGATCATTGATCTGATCGTCGCGTTCGGTCACGATTTGCTTAAAACCGTCCATCTGCCCCTTGAGATGCGCAAAAGATAATAACGCATTTCTAAGATCCTGATTATAAAACACAGAACTTATTGTTTTATATTCATCCCTTATTGCATCAATCGCCGCCAAATCAACCTCATCTAATTCCCCCTTCCTGGTGAGATTGAAAAGTATCGCATTTAACCGATCGATTAATGACAGCGTATCCCTATGGAAGCTCAAATGAGTAAGGTTATGATGCTTCAACTTGGGATCTAATAATTCATCCGCAATAGCATTGATCTGTGAGGGGATGT
>CAYULE010000007.1:26346-32605 GCA_964445385.1 uncultured Smithella sp. | reverse complement strand
AAGATGGGCATTTCTAAATGTTGCTAAAGTATTTGTCAATAAAAAAATTCATGCTTGATCTTTCTTGGAAGTTGGATATTATTTCTCATCGTAAAGGAGAAGAATCTAAATGAGAATTGCAATAGTCGGCATTGGCGGGGTAGGGGGATATTTTGGCGGCAAACTGGCCAGAGAGTATGCGGGATCCGAATTCCATGAGATCATCTTTATTGCCCGCGGGGAACATCTTAAAGCCATTCAACAAAACGGATTGCAGTTATTCACTCAAGAAGGCAATTACGTCGCCTGGCCGAATATTGCCACAGATGATCCATCAATAGCTGGAATGTTTGATTTGGTTTTCTTTTGCGTCAAGAGTTATTCGCTGGAGAGCTCAGCAAGGTCCTTAAAATCCAACATTGGCAAAAATACGGTTGTTATTCCTCTGCTCAACGGCGTGGACAGCGCTGAGAGGCTGAGGGCAGAACTTCCGGAGGCTGATATTGTTTCCGGCAGTGTCTATATTATTACCCACATTGAAAAGCCGGGTATTGTTCATCAGGAGGACGGCGCCTGTAGACTTATCTTTGGAACGGACGATACGGAATCGTCAAAACAATATTCGCACATCCTGGAATTGTTAGTGCAAGCGAAAATCGACGCCAGATTAACCGACAAAATATCCGAGGATTTGTGGAAGAAATATTTACTCATGTGCCCGCTGGCTTCTCTGATGTCCGCTACCGGTAAAACATACGGGGGGATATTAGATGACCATGAACTTCGACAAAAGGCTCATGACATGATGCAGGAAGTTGCCTCGGTGGCCAGAGCACGCCATATTGATCTTCCGGAAAATGCTGTGGACAAAACCATGGAGATGCTTGGCCGGTTTGGTCATCAGTCAAAAACTTCCATGCAGCTGGACAGAGAGAAAGGTAAGCAGACTGAAATAGATACACTGACGGCTTTTCTTTGCCGGACTGGTCGGGAATTAGGGATTCCCACCCCCTTGCATGACGAAATATTGGCGAAATTACTCAACTGACTAACACTGAATATCTCTTTATAACAGTATAGTCTTTAAATCTGATGAAGGTCTCAAAATAAAAGCATATCTGTTTGACAAAACAACGGGGTTTGTTATAGGTATCCATTCTGAAGAACTGGGTCGCAAGGTGGTATTTCACTGTTTTGGAACAACTCATATAAGGTGGTAAAATGAAAAAAATCTCTATCGGTTTGATCGGTCTTGGCAATATTGGGACAGGCGTTGCCAAGTTGTTGCAGCAAAACGAAGAGCTTATTACACAAAAGCTCGGCGCCAAGCTGGTTTTAAAGAAAATAGCCGATATTAATATCACGTCGCCACGCGGCGTCAAAATTCTTAAAAATGTCCTCACGACCGATGCCCGGGAAGTTCTCAACGATCCGGAAATATCTATTGTAATTGAGTTGATGGGTGGTTATGAACCGGCGCGAACATTCGTGCTGGAGGCTATTAAAAACGGTAAACATGTCGTTACCGCCAATAAGGCCATGCTCGCCACATACGGGAATGAAATTTTCCCGGCCGCGCAGAAAAAGGGTGTGGATATCGGCTTTGAAGCCAGCGTTGGCGGGACAATCCCCATTATTAAAACACTTAAAGAATCCCTGGTTGCCAACAAAATTAATTCCATTGTCGGCATCATGAATGGAACCTGTAATTTCATTTTGACAAAAATGACCGATGAGGGAAAACCCTTTGATGTCGTATTAAAAGAAGCCCAGCAACTTGGTTTTGCCGAAGCCGACCCGACCTTTGATATTGAAGGCATTGATACTTCACACAAGATGGCGATTGTGCTTTCACTGGCTTACGGCAAAAAGGTTAACTTGAAAGATATATATCTCGAAGGCATTACAAAAATCAGCGGTGAAGATATCGCTTTTGCTAAAGAACTCGGATACCGGATCAAATTGCTGGCAATCGGCATGCTCAAGGGAGATGCGGTGGAAGCCCGAATCCATCCGACGATGATATCTTCGGGTCATCTGCTGGCAAATGTCAACCGCAACTACAATGCCTTTCATCTCGTAGGCGACGCCTCCGGTCCGGTTTTCCTTTTCGGTCAGGGAGCGGGCATGATGCCCACGGCCAGTGCTGTATTCAGCGATATTATCGACAGCGCGCGTAATGTTCTGAAAGGTATTTCCGGACGGGTGCCTCTGAGATCAATCGCTGAAAATGGGATGAAAGACATTCACCTGATACCGATGGACAATATTGAGACCAAGTATTATTTCCGCTTCTCTGTTCTCGATCGTCCGGGTGTCTTATCAAAAATATCCGGCATTCTCGGAGAACATAACATCAGCCTGGCAACAGTTATCCAGAAAGCCAGAGAAGAAGCGGGGCCGGTTCCGATTGTTATGACGACCTATAAAGCGAAAGAAAAGGATGTGCGCCAGGCGTTGAAAAAAATAGACAAGCTCGATGTTGTAAAAGATAAAACCATTCTTATTCGTATTGAGGATGATCTGTAAATGACATCAAAGGAAACTTTATGAAATATATAGTATTGCTGGGCGACGGCATGGCGGATTATTCGAGTCAAATGCTCGGTGGAAAAACTCCGCTTGAATGCGCCCTGACTCCGTTTCTGGATCAAATTGCTGCGCAAGGCACTCTGGGGCTGGTTGATACTATTCCACAGGGGTTCACCCCCGGTTCCGATGTGGCTAACCTGAGTGTGCTGGGATATAATCCGGCCGAGACTTATACAGGCCGCGGACCGCTGGAAGCAGCCAGCATGGGTATCAATCTGAGCCCCAATGACATCGCTTATCGCTGTAATCTGGTAAGTATTGGTGCGAAAGATACTGATCAGGCGTTTATGGATGACTTCACCGCCGGGCATATTTCATCGGTTGAGGCCAGAGAGATTATTCTGGATTTAAACAAGAGGCTTAACTCATCACAATACCAATTTTATCCGGGTGTCGGTTACCGGCATTTGCTGGTGTGGCATAATGCGACAGGCTCTCCGCAAACTACTCCGCCTCACGATATTCCGGGAAAAGAGATTGCCCGGTATCTTCCTGCAGGGGATTGTGCCGGTGACATTCATGATCTGATGCAGCAAGCAGCAGAAGTATTAAAGGACCACCCGGTCAACGCCAGGCGTCTTGCGGAGGGTAAGAAGCAGGCAAATTCTATCTGGCTTTGGGGGCAGGGTAAAAAACCGCAGATTGTTCCGCTGACCCAGAAGTATGATCTGAAAGGCGGAATGATATCAGCCGTCGATTTACTGAATGGTCTGGGTATCAATGCCGGTCTGAAACCCTTACATGTGGAAGGAGTCACCGGCTATATCGATACAAATTATGAAGGCAAGGCAAACATGGCACTCGACGCGCTGAGATTCATGGACTTTGTCTTTCTGCACCTGGAAGCCCCTGACGAAATGGGACATGAAGGCAATGCCAAAGGGAAGATTCAGGCAATCGAATTATTCGATGAGAAAATCGTTGGACCGATCATGAATAACATCGGTAAGATGGGTGAGTATCGCATTCTTGTTTTGAGCGATCATCCAACTCCTTTAGATTTGAAAACCCATGTCGGCGATCCAAGCCCTTTCGCCGTTTTGTCATCACGTAAAGAAGAAAATCTGGGCGCCGGACGCCCCTTTACGGAAGCTGCCGCCAGAGATAGCGGTATTTTCGTATCGCCTGGCTATCTGCTGATGGACAAATTTATTCGTGACTGGAGTGCATCTCTTGCTCACTAATTTTACGAAAGTTCGTGTTATTTATGCCGATACCGACGCAATGGGCATCGTCTATCACACAAATTATATTCGCTGGTTTGAACTGGGTCGTAACGAATTGATGAGGCAGTTGGGTGTGGCTTACGCTGAACTGGAAAAACTGGGGCTTAATCTCCCGCTGACCAAGGTATCCTGCCATTATCTTGCGTCGGCGAAATACGACCATCTGGTGACCGTTGAAACGAAGTTTGATTATATCAAAAGAGCAAGTATCAAGTTTAATTCAAAAATATGGGATGAGAATCAGGAAACGCTGCTTGTGGAAGGTTACACTATTCATGCGTGTACCAATAACGAAGGTAAGATCCGACGGATACCGAAATTGCTTCTGGATTTGATCGACAAATATAATATAAATAAAGGGGAATAGATAATATGTCTGAAAAAATATCTAAACAAGAACTGAAAAGTCCAGATGCATTTCAAACTACATTTGAAAGAATAGGCGATTATGTTTCTGCAAATAAAGCCCGTGTTACGCTTATCGGAACAGCACTGGCCTGCGCCGGTATCATTGCTGTAGGTATTTATTTCTACTGGAGCCATTATACAAGTTCCGCTTTAAAGCTTTATGCAACCGCCCAGGGAAATATTCTTAAAAGTGGAGATAATAAAGATACAATCAACGAAAATATTAAGATATTCAACGAATTGATTGATAAATATTCCCACAGCTGGAGCGGCCGGATGGCGTATTATCATCTGGGCAATATTTATTACCAAAACGGAGAGATGGATAAGGCGATCAGTTCGTATGAAAAATTTGTCAGCAAGGCGGGCTCTGACAAAACGGGTATTAAATTCCTGGCATTAACTTCTCTAGGCTATGCTTATGAAGTCAAGAAGGATTATAAAGCTGCGTTGAAATACTTTGAACAAGCGCAAAATGCTTATAATACAGGTTTCGAAATGATTGGATTACGCAATATTGCACGCGCTTATGAAGAGTTAAACAATAAAGAAAAAGCGCTGGAGTACTATAAAAAAGCATTGGAACAAACGAAGGATACCTCAGTAACTATTTTTATCAAGCGAAAAATATCTTCACTGAGTTGAACATTACGGTTCAATTTCAAAAAAAACGAGGCTGCAAGTAGGAGACTCCGAAAGCGGATTGAAAACATACGGAGGCATAAGCATTTGAAAAAACAATTAATGTCAGGAAACGAAGCCATCGCCCGCGGTGTATTTGAAGCGGGAGTAAGATTTGCGGCAGCCTATCCCGGCACACCAAGTACTGAAATCATGGAAGAGTTTGCAAAATACGACGGCGTTTATGCCGAATGGGCGCCCAATGAAAAAGTTGCCGTGGAAGTGGCCATCGGAGCAGCCTTAGGTGGAGTAAAGGCTTTGGCTGTTATGAAGCACGTCGGTGTTAACGTTGCCGCCGACCCGATATTTACCGTCAGTTATACCGGTATTGAGGGCGCATTGGTTATCATCAGTGCCGATGACCCGTCCATGCACAGTTCACAAAACGAACAGGACAACCGCAATTACGCAAAATTTGCAAAAATTCCCATGCTGGAACCCGCAGACCCCCAGGAAGCTAAAGACTATATGAACCTGGCGTTTCAAATTAGTGAACAGTTCGATACACCGGTCTTTTTTCGAACAACCACAAGAGTTTCTCATTCCAAATCTGTTGTCACTCTCAAAGAACCGCAGGAACCGGAAGAAAAAACGAAACTTGCCCATCATGCGGAAAAATACGTCATGGTTCCCATTAATGCCCGCACAAGGCGCGTGGTAGTGGAAAAACGTCAGCACGCTCTCAAACAATTCGTAGAGACTTTTCCCGAAAATCGAATAGAAATCAATGATCCGGACATCGGCATCATAACCGCCGGTATGCCTTATAATTACGCTAAAGACGTCTTCCCCGATTTTTCATATCTGAAACTCGGCATGGTTTATCCGCTGCCGGAAAAAATGATCCGTGATTTCGCTTCCAAAGTGAAAAAGATCTATGTCATTGAAGAACTGGATCCTTACCTCGAAGAACAAATCAAGGCGATGGGAATTCAGGTCATTGGCAAAGACATTTTTCCCTATACCAATGAATTTGATCCCGGCATTATTAAAAACGCCATTAATGCAGATTTGCAGGGTGCTGTTTCTCCTTATAAAGAAAGTTTGGCTCATCGTCCGCCAAATCTTTGTCCCGGTTGTCCGCATCGAGGTCTGTTTTATGCGCTTAAAAAATCAAAAGCTTATGTCCACGGTGATATAGGCTGTTATACGCTGTCATATTTAAAACCTCTGGAAGGATTGCATTCATGCATATGTATGGGTGCAAGTATCGGCATGGCACACGGGATGAGCAAAGCTCTGAAGGAAAAAGGGAAGGGCAAGGTCGTGGGCGTGATTGGCGATTCCACCTTTCTGCATTCGGGCATTACATCACTTTTAAATATGGCCTATAATAATAGTGATGCTTTGATCATCATACTTGATAACAGTAC
>CAYULE010000007.1:15857-26246 GCA_964445385.1 uncultured Smithella sp. | reverse complement strand
TAAATATGGCCTATAATAATAGTGATGCTTTGATCATCATACTTGATAACAGTACAACAGCCATGACCGGCATGCAGGAGCATCCGGGTACAGGCTATACCTTGATGGGAAAAGAAGCTAAGAAAGTTAATCTAAATGTTTTAGTTTCTGCTCTAGGGATAGAAAATATAAGGGTTATCAATCCAAATAATGTAAAAGAAACTCAAAGCGCGATTAAGGATGAATTGGCCAGTAACGGTCCATCCGTCATAATTTCTCAGAGTCCTTGTGTCCTTTTTAAGCGGGCGAATATGAAGCCCGTTCCACCAATGAAAATTGATGTAGATAAATGTGAAGGCTGCAAATCATGCCTTGGGTTAAATTGTCCACCAATTGCCTGGAAAGAAGGCGTTACAAAAGCAGGATCCAAGCGTAAAGGTGTCGCAGTAATTGATGAAACGTTTTGTAATGGTTGCGGTTTATGCGCTCAGGTCTGTAAATTCAACGCGATCAGTTAAGGAAAAGGAAAACCTCGATGATGGATACAAAAGTTCACAGTATATTATTCGCCGGTGTCGGCGGTCAGGGAATTTTAAGGGCCAGTGACATCATGTGTATGGCCATGATGGAAGCTGGTTTTGATGTGAAAAAAAGTGAAGTCCACGGCATGGCCCAACGAGGTGGTTGCGTGAACAGCGATGTGCGCTACGGCACAAAAGTCTATTCGCCATTAGCGGAAGCCGGAAGCGGAGAAATACTTGTCTCTTTTGAGAAGATGGAATCATTACGCTATTTGACGTTTTTAAGTAAGAATGCATCTATAATTGTCAATACGGAAGAAATCTATCCTCCATCCGTTAATATGGGTGAGGCAACGTATCCTAACGATGTAATTGGGTTCTTAAAGAAACATTATCCTAAAGTAATCGCATTTAATGCTGCCAATCTAGCGCAAAAAGCCGGTAATATTAAAGCAGCTAATGTTGTTTTGCTGGGTGCCGTATCTAATTTATTGAAAGTAGATAAATTCATATGGGAAAATGTGATCAAGAAATCCTTTCCGCAAAAATTGATAAAATTGAATTTAGATGCTTTTCAAATGGGAATTACTGCTTAAATTACCGCCATAAGTTCATTATCATCGAAAAGGAATTAAATAGATAATTATGGCAGAAGACTACTATCAGGTACTGGGCGTCGATAAAAAAGCATCCGCCGATGAAATTAAGAAAGCGTATCGTAAACTGGCCGTAAAATGGCATCCCGATAAAAATCCAAATAATAAAGCAGCCTCTGAAGAGAAATTCAAAAAGATAAGCGAGGCTTACGCCGTTTTAAGTGACGAGAAAAAGCGAGAACAATATGATCAATTCGGTTCTGCCGATCAGTACCGTCAGCAGTATTCTCAAGAAGACATCTTTCGCGGCTTCGATCTAGACGAAATATTACGCAGTTTCGGATTTGGAGGCTCCAGGGGAGGGGGCAGAACTACATTTCGCACGGGTGGAAGAAGAGGAGGCGGTAGCGGCTATCAGGATTATGAAGACCCCTTCTCCAATATATTCGGTGGCGGCGGTGGACAACAGCAGTACGCCAATATGGCGCAAAAAGGCCAGGATGCAGAGTATAATTTATCAATATCATTAGAAGAATCAGTATTGGGCGCGGACAAAAAGATTTCCCTGCAAATGGAAAACCGCATTGAAGATATCAATGTGAAAATCCCATCCGGCATCAGCACCGGTAAAAAATTAAGACTGCCCGGAAAAGGACTGGCTGGCTATAACGGTGGTCCAAACGGTGACTTATATTTGAATGTTAATGTAATGCCTCATCCGATTTTTGCCCGGGACGGCAATGATTTGTACATCGAAAAGACAATAAAGTTTACACAAGCGGCTTTAGGGACAACAATTGATATTCCGACTTTAGATGGTACATCAAAAAGATTAAAAATTGCTCCCGGCACGCAAAACAACACAAAGATCCGGATGAAAGGTTTCGGGGTCCCGGGTCTGAAGGGTGCGATTAAAGGCGACCAATATGTAAAGATCAATATCGAGGTCCCGAAGAAATTGACAGATCATCAGATTAAATTAGTCGAACAACTGGCAGCAGATGGAATTTGATAAATAGGATGCTAGACTGTAGGTAAAGACTACTAGGCTTAAAATGAAACGGCAAATTCTTAATAAATAAGAAGAATATGCCGTTTATTTATATTTAAACTCCCATTTTTGCCATTCTGATTTCTTTGTTATTATGTCTGATAAGATATGTTATGTTAACTTGAATAACTATAATGAGAATTAATTAACTTTTTACTCATATTTATTCATTATTTTTTTGAATCACTTTTTGTCTTGACTATTGAAAATGTACCAAGGGCTTTGGCTACTAAGGTATCACCTGATTTTATTTCCGCCTCCAATACAGCAATGTTTTTACCTTTCTGAATTACTTTTGCGTTACAGACCAGCATTACAGCCTGGGCCGGTTTTAAATAGTTGATTTTAATTTCAATAGTTGCGGCCTCTTTATCCTTTTTAAGCGTCGAATATACAGCGACGCCCATGCCGATATCCGCAAGCGAATAGATTACACCGCCATGAACTGTTTTATGGATGTTCAGGAAATTATCTTTTATCTTCATTGATAATTGGCAGGTTCCGATTTCCAGTTTTATTACTTCCACACCAAGAAGCTTGATAAAAGGACTAAGCTCTCTTAATGTTTCAGTATCTCCAAATGCCATAAAAATATTCTCCATTATTCTAATTTCAAAGAAAATTCAGCAACTTTCTTCATAACGCTTCTTTTTTTAATCTTCAGTCAGTCATCTTTCTTTAAATAAATTCCACATCCCCTATTGCACCCATATCATTACCGCAAATGATTATGATTCCTTTGATACCGGGTATCTTTATTCCGTAATCCAGGGCTATCCGTATATCTTTGTTGCTTTTTATACGATTCCCGATTGCGGAGGCTGCGGCATCGGCCAGTGTTGCAGATTTTGAAATTACGCATACAGCATCGGCTTTCCCAAAGCTCAACGATGGTCCAACCGTGGCAGACGATGTGCAGATTCCTAACGGAGTTTCTTCTGGTTTTACAATCATTTTAACCTTATAACTTAAAGCAGATTCTCCAGCATAAACAGCGATGGTTAATTTGGATTTTGATTGAAGAAAGATATCGCCGCCGTTTTCAATAATGACGTTTTCCGTTGAATTCAAAAGATCGTTTCCCACAAATTCCGATACGGCACCGGCGACTGAAGCCATTGGCCCTACCCCGCAGATTTTTGATTTAGTGAGCATATCGCGGATAATCGGCGGTGCTATAGGGTCTTCTGAAAGCGGTAAAAGAGAAGTGAGGAATTCCGGATTATTTTTAATGTAGGCTTCTAATGAATGGCGATGTTGAATTAATGATTTTTCGGCCACATCGGCGATGTTGGTATCAGAACTTATAAACAGATCACTTTCGGCAAATTTAACATTATAAGAAATTAGATTATCTTTATTAATTAATGATCTATATATTCTTTCTTCATATTTCATATTAATTATTACGGCTTGTTGATAATTCTATTAAATCTGTCTTTTCGTTCTGTGGATAACATATGATCTCTTATTTCAATTTCTGGCCTGTCTGAGAATTGGTGAATCCATCACACTTGTAGTTTGTCAGCCTAAAGCATTTATTCAACAGTAAATCGTAGCGCCCTCCCCCAAAATTCCATCCGCTTCCCGTCGTAGACGGTCGCAGATATCGATCCGAGTCTGTTCGCCAAGCCTTACAATGGTTTCACTTTTCCCATTAAGGATATGTATGTAACCTTCGTATTTACCGTTATATTTTCTAATCGTATCGTACAGAGATTTAATATTTTCCGGGGACACTCTTTCCGCGTCAATCATAAATCGAACCTGTTTGTACGGATTCTCCAACGCTTTAATTAATGGAATTACATCTTGCGCAATAATTTTAAGCGATTCATCACCAACGTCAATGGTTCCCGAAATGACAACCGGCTCGTCCGCATGCAGTAATTCATAAAACTTTTTATAGACATCCGCCCAGAAGATGATACTAACCGAGCCCTGTAGATCTTCCAGAACAATGTTGCACATTATATCTTTTTTCTTGGTTAACCTTTCAGTAAGTGTGCTGATTACACCCGCAATGGTAATCGTATCTTTATCCTGTTTGGCGCCAATCGAACTAGAATTGGCATTCGTCACAAATTTTAATTTGTCGGCATAACCATGTAGAGGATGACCGGTAATGTAAAAGCCTAAGCTTTCTTTCTCAATGGATAAGAGTTCTTTACGTTCCCATTCCGGAAGATCAGGGATACGATAAGAGCCTGCACCGTTTTCTTGATCAGAGCCTGCATTATCAAGGGTGTCAAAAAAACTTGCCTGATTGCTTAGTAATTCCTTTTGCTTACGCTGCGCCTCTTCCATCGCCTGATCCAGGCATTCCATAAGCTGGCGCCTGTAGTAACCCAGCGAATCAAAGGAGCCACATTTAATCAGGCTTTCGATAACCCTTCTGTTAACTTTGCGCAGATCGACACGGCTTAAGAAATCCATGAATGATGTAAAGTTTGCATCCTGGCGCATAGCGATGATGGATTCTATTGCGGCCTCACCAACATTTTTAACCGCAGCCAGGCCGAAACGGATATTCTCCCCCGAAATGCTGAAATCTTTTTGCGATTCATTGATGTCCGGTGGTAGAATGTTGATACCCATTTCCTTGCAGTTGGACATGTGCTTGATGATTTTGTCGCGGTTGTCCTTTTCACTGGTCAAAAGCGCGGCCATGAAGGCAGAGGGATAATGTGCTTTTAAATATGCCGTCTGATATGTAATAATAGAATAAGCAGCACTGTGCGATTTATTGAAGCCATACTCGGCAAAGGTTTCCATTTGTTCCCAGATGGTTTTTGCCTTGTTTTCATTAATTTTCTGCTTTTTTGCGCCATCGAGGAATTTTGGTTTTTCCTTTTCCATCGCCGCAACTTGCTTTTTACCCATCATTTTGCGCAACGTATCGGCCTGGGCCATGGTGTAGCCTCCGATCGAGTTGGCAATTTGCATAACCTGTTCCTGATAAAGGATGATCCCGTACGTTTCTTTCAGAATGGGTTCAAGCTGTGGAAGTTCATAGGCGATTTGTTGTTTTCCATGCTTGCGGGCAATGAAATCGGGAATCATCTTCATCGGGCCGGGACGGTAAGCTGCAATTAAAGCAATAATATCTTCGATATGATCGGGTTTAAAATTGACCAGCAGATCTTTCATGCCGGAGCTTTCCAGCTGAAAGACACCGTCGGTTTCACCTTTCATCAACAACTGATAGGTTTCTGGGTCGTCAAGCGGTAAATTATTGATGTCAATATCTATTCCATTTGATTCCTTGATGAAATTCACAGCGTTTTTTATAACTGTCAGGGTCTTGAGTCCCAGGAAGTCAAACTTGGTCAGGCCGACTGCCTCAATATCTTTCATGGAATATTGGGAAACAATATCATCTTTAGGAGAGAAAAGCGGCACTCTTTCAACCAGCGGCACATCCGAAATAACTACGCCGGCCGCGTGAACGGATGAATGGCGATTGATACCCTCCAATATTTGAGATAAATTAAGTAATTTGTCTATTTGAGGATTTTTTTTCCGCTCTTCTTCAAAGCGGGGCTCCATTTTGAAAGCCTCGGCAAGGGTAATATTTAATACATTGGGAACTAATTTGGCGATACGATCAGCGTCTCCGTAAGGAATATTGAGGGCGCGTCCCACATCCCGAATAACTCCCTTGGCCATCATCTTACCAAAGGTGCAGATTTGAGTGACTTTGTCTTTGCCATATTTCTCCGTCACATATTTGATAATTTCGCCGCGTCTTTCCTGACAGAAATCAATGTCTATATCCGGCATGCTGATACGATCAGGATTCAAAAATCGCTCAAAGAACAGTCCGTAACGAAGAGGATCAATGTCGGTAATGCGGATAGCGTAGGCTACAAGAGAACCTGCGGCTGAACCACGCCCGGGTCCGACAGGTACATCATTATGTTTAGCGTGCTTAATGAAATCCGAAACGATCAGAAAATACCCTGCAAAACCCATTTTTTTAATAATTTCAAGCTCTAAACGCAGGCGCTTGATGTACTTATCCCGAACAGCAGCCTCATCCTCTTTCTGATACTTCATTATAGTTGGTATAAGCTTTTCGAGACCTTCAAGCGCCTTGCGTTCCAGATAATCTTCCAGAGATTCTTCTGGATTTTTGACTTCAAATTTCGGCAGATAAAACTTCCCGAATTCAAAGCTCAAATTGCAGCGTTCTGCAATGCTCACTGTATTTTTTATTGCATCCGGCGTTGCGGCAAAGAGTTTTTGCATCTCTTCAGGAGATTTGACATAAAACTCGTCGGATGTCATCGACATCCGATCGTTGTCTTCGATGGTTTTTCCCGTCTGAATACATAAAAGAACATTGTGTGCCTCAGCATGGTCGCGATTGAGATAATGACAGTCATTGGTGGCAATGAGTGGAATGGAAAGTTCCTTGCTCAGTTCAATCAGACCCTGATTAGCAATCTTCTGATCGGGAATGCCGTTTTCCATAATTTCCAGGTAAAAATTGTCTTCACCGAAAATTTCTCTATATTCAAGAGCGGATTTTCTGGCTTCATCCATATTGCCCCGAACGATATGGGAGGCTATTTCACCGTGCAGACAGGCACTCGACGCAATCAGACCTTGAGAAAATTGCTTCAGTATTTCTTTGTCCACGCGCGGACGGTAATAAAAACCTTCAATATGGGAGGCAGAGGTCAGCTTCATCAGATTTTTATAACCCTGCATGTTTTTAACAAGAACGACTAAATGACGTGTGGCTTCACCAATGGAGGATGCCGATTTATCAAAACGGCTTCTGGGCGCGACATAGAGTTCACAGCCGATAATCGGTTTGATGCCGTTTGCAAAAGCCTGTTTATAAAAATCAACTGCGCCGAACATGTTGCCGTGATCAGTGATGGCCATGGCCGGCATCGCGTATTCTTTAGCCTTTTTCAAGAGATCATCCAGGCGGATCATGCCGTCGAGAAGACTATATTGTGTATGAACGTGCAGATGGACGAAATTGGCGTGCTTCATATGGTTTTCTAGTTAATCAATCCAGTAATTGGGTGCTTCCTTGGTGATGATGACGTCATGAACATGGCTTTCTCGTAATCCGGCGGACGTGATACGCACAAAGCGCGATTTTTCAATCAGTTCCGGAATGGTTTTGCATCCAACATATCCCATACCCGCTTTTAATCCTCCAATCAGCTGTACAATACTGGAAGAAAGCGATCCGCGAAAAGGTACCCTGCCCTCAATCCCTTCCGGAACGGTTTTTGACGGGGCCTCAATATCATCCTGATAGTAACGGTCGCGGCTGCCCATTTTCATGGCTTCGAGCGAACCCATGCCGCGATAGACTTTGTAGCTGCGGCCCTGAAACAAAATCGTTTCTCCAGGGCTTTCTTCGGTTCCGGCAAACAGTCCACCGATCATGATGCTGTGCGCACCGCAACCAATGGCCTTAACAAGATCTCCTGAAAACTTAATCCCCCCGTCGGCAATGACGGGAATCCCTTTTTGTGATGCAACTTTATAAGTATCGCGAATAGCGGACATCTGAGCAACGCCCACACCGGCAATGATTCTGGTTGTGCAAATGGAACCGGGACCGACACCAACTT
Organism: uncultured Smithella sp.; assembly: GCA_964445385.1. Lineage (GTDB taxonomy): Bacteria > Desulfobacterota > Syntrophia > Syntrophales > Smithellaceae > UBA8904. The sequence goes on along the minus strand of CAYULE010000007.1, from coordinate 18,496 downwards.
TAACCGCATCGACACCTGCATCGATGAGCGCTTTAGCGCCTTCTGATGTCGCCACGTTTCCCGCTATCAGCTGACATTTTGGGAAATTGGCTTTTGTGGATTTAATGGCATCGATCACACCTGCCGAATGTCCATGGGATGTATCAATCGCAATCACATCGATGCCAGCCGCCATTAAGGCTTCTATGCGTGGTTCACGATCGATGATACCTACCGCTGCTCCGACACGCAATCTACCCAGGGAGTCTTTACAGGCATTGGGATACCGCCGGATCTTTTCAATGTCCTTGATGGTAATCAGACCTTTCAATCGAAAATCGTCATCCACAACAAGCAGTTTTTCAATCCGATGCTTGTGAAGCAGCTTCTTTGATTCTTCCAGCGAAATATTTGCTTTGACGGTAACCAACCTGTCTTTGGTCATGACATTGGCGACAGGCTGTTCCAGATTTTCTTCGAAACGCAAATCACGATTGGTCAGAATCCCGACGAGTTTTTCATTTTTAACAACCGGTACGCCGGAAATGGAATACTGATGCATGAGAGCCAGAGCGTCGCTGACTTTGCGTTCCGGTTCAATGGTGATCGGATCGACAATCATGCCGCTTTCCGATTTTTTTACCCGATCCACTTCTATGGCCTGCCTTTCGATGCTCATGTTGCGGTGAATGAAGCCGATACCCCCTTCCTGAGCCATACAGATCGCCGTGCGTGATTCCGTAACCGTATCCATTGCCGCCGATACAATCGGAATGTTCAGGGTGATATTTCTGGTCAGCAGCGTCGCTGTATCTACGTCACGCGGCAGTACGTCGGAAGCCGCAGGCACTAATAGAAGATCGTCGAAAGTCAAGGATTCTCTTACTATATCATCTAACATTTCATCCTCCGTTGAGCTAAGTTAAGCTAAGAATATTTTATAAAATATTTCTGGTCATTTAATACGATATAAAAATTAGTATTAATTTCGTCCTGTTCGATAAATTCCGCCAGCTGGTAGTAGCTTTTTCTTGTAAAACGGGCAGCAAATGTGCCGCTTTTAATCCAGCAATACATAATATTATCTTTGTTAACGGTTAATGTGTTCAAATCCAGTTTTTCCCTGACATCATCGCTTACCAGAATCTCGATTTGCTCATAACCACTGGATGGATCTTTCGTTTTATATACAGCCGTAATCACAAAAGCAGTATCTTCAACATCCAGATAGCAAATTTCTTCGTTGAGTTTGATAAAGTATTGACCGCAGTCATCTACTTTTAAATTTTCAAAGAAGATGCACAAAATATCCTTGCGAAACATGTGTGCGCCACGATAATACCAGATACCGTCTTTATCAATTTTTATATCACTTGATTCCATGTTTCTTAAAAAACTTTTCTGCTGTCGAGTAATATCGTTACCGGACCGTTATTGTTTAATTCCACATGCATCATTTCCTGAAATTTTCCAGTGGCCAGTTTCTTTACTTTGGGAAAGGCCTCATGAACAAAATACTCGTAAAGTTGATTGGCTTTAACCGGTTCTTCCGCCCGGACAAATGAGGGCCTGCGCCCTTTGATGCAGTCGCCAAGGAGCGTAAACTGCGAAACCACCATCATTTCCCCTGCAATATCCGTCAGGGAAAGATTCATTTTACCATGTTCATCCTCGAAAATTCGTAAATTGACTGTTTTTTCCAGAATATAATCCGCATCTTTCACGGAATCATCTTTTTCCACCCCCAACAATAGCAAGATCCCCTGATTAATGGAGGAAAATAACTGAGAATTTATACTGACACTGGCCCGGTCAACTCTTTGAATAATGGCACGCATGAAGAATCCCATTTAAAAGTTTGCGCATGTTAGCAACAATTGTCGTAGTCTTCAAGTTCTTTCTGGAATAAAATATACCGTTTGAAGTTCATGTTCAAGCGTCGGTATGGCTATGCTTTGTAATTGGCTGACTTGTATGCTAAAACGCATCCATGAGTAAAAATATTCTACTGATCAACCCTTGGATTTATGATTTTGCGGCTTATGATTTCTGGCTTAAACCCCTGGGGCTTTTATATCTGGGTGGCCTGTTGCGCGCGAATAACCATCGAATATCCTATATCGATTGCCTTGATCCACACTCCCCGCTTATGATGAAAAAAAATGGAAAATCGCCCAAACGTCATGCCTACGGACATGGACGTTTCTTCCGTCAGGTCATAGAAAAACCGGACTGCCTCAGAACGCTGCCCCGCAGCTATTGCCGTTATGGAATTGATCCGGATGTCTTCCGAGCAGAAATTGGTCTCTATCCAGACACGGATATAGTGTTGATTACTTCCATGATGACGTACTGGTATCCAGGGGTTTTTGATGCCATTAAAATCGTCAAAGAAATGTTGCCAGGTGTCCCGGTAATCCTGGGCGGTAAATACGCCTCTCTATGCTACGACCACGCCGTAACCCATTCCGGTGCGGATTATGTGATTCGAGGACGCGGTGAAAAGCAGCTTTTGGAAATACTGAAAAATCTTTTTGATGAAAATATCATTTTTGCACCAGATGAGAATGATTTGGATGCCCTGCCCTATCCCGCCTTTGATTTATTACGCAGGATTGATCAAGTCCCTATTATTACATCACTTGGCTGTCCATATCGCT
>CAYULE010000007.1:0-15757 GCA_964445385.1 uncultured Smithella sp. | reverse complement strand
TTACGCAGGATTGATCAAGTCCCTATTATTACATCACTTGGCTGTCCATATCGCTGCAGTTACTGCTCATCCCATATTTTCAATACAAAATTTCTTCAGCGTAATCCGATGAAAGTGGTTGATGAAATCGAATATTGGCAGAAAAAGTTTAAGATAACCGATTTCAGTTTTTATGACGATGCCCTGCTAGTCGATTCAGAAAAGATGATCATTCCTCTGCTTCACGAAGTAAAAAGACGGAAGTTGTCGTGCCGTTTTCACTGCCCCAACGGTCTGCACTTACGAGAAATCGATGCCAAATTAAGTCAACTTCTCTACGATTCAGGTTTTAAAACCATTCGCTTCGGTTTTGAAACCGCGGATTTTTTAATGCAGAGAGAAACGGGTGGAAAAGTACAAAATATTGAATTGCAAAAAGCAGTCATTCACCTTAAAAACGCAGGATACAAAACAGAAGATATCGGCGTTTACCTTTTATGCGGTATACCGGGTCAAAAAGAAACAGACGTCACACATAGTATTGATTTTGTTTTAGAGTGCGGCGCCAAGCCCGTGCTTGCTGAATATTCGCCTATACCCGGCACAAAAATGTGGGATGACGCACTTTCGGCTTCGCCATTTGACATTCAGCATGAACCTCTATATCATAACAACTCACTTTTAAGTTGCCGCAATGATGATTTCAGCTATGAGGTATACAGCAAGATCAAAGCGGGGATTAAAACGTCGCTGAAAGAAACGGGGATCACTAAATGAAGCGTCTCATCTGGATTAAAAATATCATTGTGCTCTTACTGTCTCTGTTTTTTTTATTATTCGGCATTGACATTTTAATGGGTTCATTCAAGCTTGCCAACCCACTGGAATTTATCATGACTTTATTTTCCGCCTCTTTTATTATTTTATTTTGTGTTGTCGGTATTCTTTATGCCTTTTTCCGCTTATTTCCCAAAAAATCTAACGATGAGATAGATCATGTTGAAACGAAATAAATTATGCTTATTCCTGTCTGGGTTATTTATTTTTTGTTTGGTCATTCCGGCATCATGGGCAATTGACCTGGAAAAGAAGGTCATCAAAGCCAAACTGAATAATGGACTAACTGTTTTGATGCTGGAGAGAAAATTCAGCCCAACCGTTTCCCTTTATATCCGGCATCGTGTGGGAGCAGTCGATGAACTTAAGGGACAAAGCGGAGCCGCGCATGTTTTAGAACATATGATGTTTAAGGGCACGACAACGATTGGCACGAAAAATTACGATGCAGAAAAGAAACTGCTTTCGCAAATCGAACAAATCGGTCAGGCACTGGATAACGAGAGAATAAAACATAATAAAGCAGATCTAAAGCGCGTTGAACAACTGGCGGCGCAGTTGAAGCAATTGCAGAATGAGCATCGCCGTTATTACATTCCCAATGAAATCGACCGGCTTTACACGGAGAACGGTGGACTGGATATGAACGCATCCACCGGCCAGGATGTCACAACTTATCAAGTCAGCCTGCCTGCGAATAAAATTGAACTCTGGGCGCGTATCGAAGCCGATCGTTTAATTAACCCAGTCTTTCGTGAATTCTACACGGAACGAGACGTCATTCTGGAAGAAAGAAGACAGCGCACAGAAACCAGTCCTGAAGGCAAAATTTATGAATCCTTCATGAAAACGGCTTTTACGATACATCCCTATGGCTTACCGATCGTTGGCTTACAGCAGGATTTAACTTATATGAGCCAGTCGGCGATTCGTCATATTCACCAAAAATATCTTACACCGGAAGATATTGTCATCGCGGTGGTTGGAGATATCAATATCCCAAATACGTTAAAAGTGATTGATCGATATTTTGGACAGATTCCCAGAGGCAATCCGCAATCTCCTGCTATTCCTGCAGAACCTCGACAAACCCGAGAACGTAAAGTGGAAGTTTTGTTTGATGCTAATCCGTCGATGATTATCGGTTATCATAAACCGACAGCGCCGGCAGCTGAAGATTATGTCTTTGACGTGCTGGAAACGATTTTGAGCAAAGGCAGGACCAGTCGTCTGTATGCCAAATTGGTCTTACAAATGCAAATCGCGGACAGTATCAGCGTTCATAACGGTATACCCGCGACAAGATATCCTAATCTGTTTGTGGTCATGGCGAACCCGCGGCATCCACATACGAATGATGAACTCCAGGAAGCTATTTTTCGGGAAATTGAAAATATTAAAAACCATCCAGTGCCTGATGAAGAACTGAAAAAAGCCAAAAAGCATCTTAAAATGGATTATTTAAAAAGTCTGGACTCTAATGCGAAGCTGGCTTCAACCCTTTCCTACTATGAATTACTGCTGGGAGATTACCGATACTTTTCCAACTACATTTCTCATATTGATAAAGTAACGGCGATGGATGTTCAGGCGGTGGCTGTAAAGTATCTTGGAGCCAAAAACCGGACCATTGCGGTTTTAAATAAAAAGACAAATGAAATAATAAACGCGGGTAAAAAATGAATAATAAGATTTATTCTTATGCATTAATTGGACTTTTGATGTTCCTGTTTTATGGCATGATACCATCAGTAGCCTTTGCGGTTCAAGCATTGATCCCTCCGGAAAAAATTAAATATCCGGAGTTGGAATTTCGTTTGCCGCAGGCCGAAAAAGTCCTGCTGGAAAATGGTCTGGTGTTATTTTATCTTCCGAATCATGAATTGCCACTGATTTCCATTTCAGCACTGGTGAGAACCGGGTCGATGTATGATCCTGTTGGCAAAGAAGGTGTTGCTGATCTAACAGCTACTATGATGAGGACAGGCGGCACAACCCGATTGCACAGCGCTGAGATTGATCAGCGTCTGGATGATCTGGCCGCATCACCTTCCATTACCATGTCGCTTGATTCCGCGTCTGCTAAATTTTCTTTTCACAAGAACGACCTGAATGACTGTCTCAACTTGTTCTCACAGATGCTGATTCAACCGGCTTTTGAAAAAGATAAACTGCAATTGGCGTTATCCATGAAAAAAGAAGAACTGCGCAGAGTGGTGGATAATCCGCAAAATCTTGCCTTTCGAGAGTTCAACCGTTTGCTTTATCCTGGCGATCCACGCGGTCGCTATATGACTGCAACCTCTTTAAAGAAAATTACCCGTCTTGATTTGATTGATTTTCACAAAGAATATTTTTTCCCGGCCAATATAATGCTGGCCGTTTCCGGTGATATTTCCAAAGACGAAGCTGTGAAAATAATACGTCAATACTTCGGCAACTGGAAAGATTCCCGTCGCGCGCTCAACATCACACCTGAACCCCAAAAAGCGGGCAGTGGCGTTTTCTTCATCCGCAAGCAACTTGCGCAATCAACCGTCGTCAGCGGGGAATTGACCCTTAGTAAAAATCATCCTGATTTTTACACTTTCTTTGTTATGGATTTTATTATTGGCAGCGGCGGTTTCCCTTCTCGAATATTCAGCGCTGTACGCAATAATGAAGGTCTTGCCTACAGTGCCGGCAGTTTTTATCGGGCACGAACCAATTACGGTGTTTTTGGAACGTACGCTTTCACAAAAACGTCGTCAACCCTTCAAGCGCATCATTTGATTAATACAATCCTAGAAGACGTTGCCGCTGGCTCTATATCCCAGACTGAACTGGACTGGGCAAAGCATTCCATCCTTAACGGTTTTATTTTTTCATTTGAGCAACCCGATCAGATTCTTTCTCAGCAGATGTCAGTCGTCTATGAAAAATTGCCGGCTGATTATCTGAGCGGCTATCGAAAAAGAATGGAAGCGGTTACACGTGATGATATAAAGCGCGTTGCGGCAAAGTATCTGAACGATAAAAGAAGACTGACGCTTATCGTAGGCGATACGGATCAATTCGGCAAATTGCCTGATACATGGCATCCTGTTTTTATTACTCCAGAACAATAATATGAGGCTTAATCATGATTGACGAGACTACTTTTGAAAAAATTTCACGCAGAATAGACACGTATCGAGATGATATGATTGAATTGCAAAAAGCGCTTACGGCAGTACCGGCTGTTGGTCCGGTCAACGGCGGCGACGGCGAAATGCTGAAAGCTCAGATGCTGAAAAAACGTCTCATCGCAATGGGTTTTACTTCTTTTTGCCATTACGATGCACCGGATGACAGTGTATCCATGGGCTTGCGCCCAAATTTTCTAACATCCCTTGCAGGGAGAAATCAATCCCGTAAAATATGGATTATTACACATCTCGATATTGTTCCGCCGGGCGAGCTCAGTCTTTGGAGTTCTGATCCCTATATGGCTTACGTCAAAGATAATCACATTTATGGGCGTGGCACGGAAGACAATCAGCAGGATATGGTGGCGTCTATTTTTGCCGCCAAAGCGTTTATTGATGAGGGGATTATCCCTTCATCGACCATCAGCCTTTTCTTTGTGGCAGACGAGGAAACATCCGGTGGAAAAGGATTATATCATGTACTTGATTTACCGGAAAAGATTTTCAGCAGGCAGGATTTGATCGTGGTTCCTGACTCGGGGAATCCCGAAGGCTCGCTGATTGAGATTGCGGAAAAAGGTATTCTCTGGCTGGGTTTTAAAACCATCGGCAAACAATGCCACGGCAGCAAACCGCAACTGGGCAATAATGCCTTTTCAGCTGCCTCCTATCTGGTAACAAAATTAACAAAGCTGCGAAAGATCTTCGATGCAGTGGACCCTCTTTTTGAGCCTTCCACCTGTACATTTGAACCGACGAAGAAAGAAGCTAACGTGGGCAATATCAATACGATCCCCGGAGAAGACGTCTTTTATATGGATTGTCGAATACTTCCGCAATATAATCTTGACGACGTACTGTCTGAAATAGAAAATATCAAACGGAAAGTGGAAAAGAAATTTTCAGTTAAAATTGAGATTTCACGGCAGCAATACGTTCAACCCACGCCCCCCACACCTGTCGACGCACCAGTTGTCCTTGCTTTGCAAGATGCGATTGCGTGTGTTTTCCATCTGCAGGCTTTTGCCGGTGGGGTCGGTGCGGGAACGGTTGCCGCGTATCTGCGCAAAAAGGACTACCCGGCTGCCGTCTGGTCTAAAACCAATATGAATGCGCATCAGCCTGATGAAAACTGTCCAATTGATAATATGTTAGGCGATGCAAAGGTATTTGCCCACCTGTTTTTACAGGTGTAAATTGTATTGCATTCACTGCCTCATGGTGATAGAAAGCGCCCTCATATGGAAGGTGCCATTTCTTATTGCCAGGGTCATTAAACAGCAATATCATTTGGTTAAGATTCATAATTTTAGAGGCTGATAATTTTTGATTAAAGCAACTAAAAACATCCAGACAGAGAAATTATCCTTTGCCGATCAGAATTTATTAAAAAATCTCTGTGGCGAACATGACAAGCACTTAAGGCTCCTCGAAAAGCTTGAACCAGTCAAGGTTAAGCCATGGGGCAATCATCTTTCCATTACAGGCGATGAAACCGCAGTCCTGAAGATTACGCTTTTGCTCAAGCAGCTATTTGCGATCATGGAAAAAGGCTGGCATATTCATATTTCCGATATTGACTATGCCCATCGAATTCTTACTGAAGATATTCATTTTGATTTGGCCCGTGTCTTTTTGGACACGGTTTTCATATCCTCCAAAAAACGCATCATCACTCCTAAAAGCATCGCTCAGCGTCACTATATTGATTCCATGAGAAATACCGACATGGTCCTGGCCATCGGCCCCGCCGGCACCGGAAAAACGTATCTGGCCATGGCCATGGCCGTGTCCTGTTTACTGGACAAGAAAGTACAAAGAATCATTCTGACCCGGCCCGCTGTGGAAGCGGGTGAACGCCTCGGCTTTCTGCCGGGTGATCTGGCCGAAAAAGTTAATCCCTATTTACGCCCTTTATATGACGCGCTCTATGACATGGTAGATATGGAAAAAGCGAGTGCGCTCATTAACAAGGGGCTTATTGAAGTTGCTCCGCTGGCGTTCATGCGAGGCCGAACCTTAAACGATTCATTCATCATTTTAGATGAAGCGCAAAACACCACGTCTGAACAGATGAAAATGTTTTTAACCCGTCTGGGTTTCAATTCCAAAGCAGTTGTAACCGGTGACATCACGCAAATTGATCTACCGATGGAAAAATCATCCGGCTTGATTGAAGCGGAAAAAGTCCTTCAGAAGATTGATGCAATTCGTATTGTCCATTTTTCGCAGGTTGACGTTGTCCGGCATCCGCTCGTTGGAGACGTTATTGCAGCTTATGCCTTTTGGGATGCTGAAAAGAAATCGAATAAAAAATAGACGATAATTTATGAACTTCATAGAAAAATCATCGGAAAAGATTTCTTCAATCTTGCGGAAATTGAAAGACAAACATAAAATATCTTTCAAATTTCTAAATAATATCATTTTCCAACGCTGGGCAATCGCCATAATATTAAGTATTGGATTATCTATTATCCTTGCTCCTAATCTCTATCATTCAAAACCCGATTACCGGCATGGCATGATTGCACAGGACAACATCAAGGCCGATCGTGATTTTCTCGTCGAAGATGCCAACTCCACGCGGCAAAAAAGAAACGATGCTTTGACAAATATTCGGCCTATCTATGATTACGATGCTGAAACCGCGATTACCCTGAAAACAAAAATAAAAAAATCTTTTACGCTTGCTTTAGATTCGCAAGACACTGGGCAGCTAAAAGCCGTATTAGAAAAAGCCCTCGGCATATCGCTGACACAAAATGAATTATCTTTTTTGAAAGAAAACAACTTCTCTGATGATCTTTCGCAGAAACTGGCCAAGGTCATTTCATCATTCTACGAAAACACTCTTGTCACACGCACGACCTTTCAAAAAAGCGAACGTGAAAAAGGTATCACCATTATCAACGTGATATCTCGGGTAGAAGAAAACGTAAAGGATGTATCATCCATTCTGAACATAAAAGACATTGATCCGATATTATCAAAAAAAGTATACACCGTCTTTAAAAACGATCAACCGAATGCCCGGCGGTTTTCTTTTTCGTTTCTGAAAAAGATTATCGAACCTAACCTCGCCTTTAACAAAGAGGCAACGGACAAGAAAAGATTATCGATCAATGAAGAAGTCAAACCCGTTTATTTCCAGGTGCAAAAAAATGAGATGATTGTCCGTGAAGGAGAAAAAATCGGTTATTTGGAACTGGCAAAACTGGATGCTTTTCATAAAACCGCTATGGATAATAAAATCTCGAGCCTGACGGTTATTGTGGGGATATTTTGTACCGCCCTGTTTCTTACGTTGCTTCTTTATTTCTGGCGCACCCGGAACTGGTTAAACGCTCCCGCCCGTTCCAATGTGGACTTTCTCGTTTTCGCCATTGTCGCTGTTTTACAGATATTTTTCGTCAAAGCGGGAATTTTCATTTCTGTTGCTATTAATAGAGCGTTCCCTTCGATACCGGTCGACGCCTGCTACTTCGCCATACCCTTTGCCTGCGGTGGTATGATCATAGCCATCCTGGTCAATCGCAATATGGCGATGATCATCAGTGTCTTAACATCTTTTCTGATCAGTCTGCTTTTTGATGAAAAAATCATGTTTCCGCTTTTTTCATTTTTGGGATCTGTTGCCGCTTCCTATCATATTGTCAACAGCCGCCAGCGTTCAACGTTTTTAAAGGTTGGTGTTTTTCTGGGCATCATCAATATGGCCGCGATTCTTTGTTTAAATCTTTTGACGGGTCATTTTCTTAATGATTTATTCATAAGGCTGGCTATGGGTTTTCTCGGTGGTATTATTACCGGAATTCTTGTTGCGGGCGTTACCCCCATTTTTGAAAGTCTCTTCGGTTTTATCACGTACATTAAGCTGCTGGAATTGGCCAATCTCAATCAACCACTCTTTCAGAGAATGATTATCGAAGCACCCGGCACATATCATCACAGCATTATCGTCGCCTCCCTCGTGGAAGCCGCAGCGGAATCTATCGGTGCGAATTCCCTCCTGGCTAAAGTCAGTGCTTATTATCATGACATAGGTAAACTGGCCAAACCTCATTATTATATCGAGAATCAACCCGGAAATAATAATCGTCACGACAAGCTTTCTCCGAAAATGAGCTCACTGATCATCATCTCGCATGTCAAGGAAGGTTACGAATTGGCTTCTCATGTCAAACTCGGTCAGCCAATTATCAATATCATCCGTGAACATCATGGCACCAGCCTGGTCAGTTATTTTTATGAAAAAGCAAAAAAAGACAAGGATGAATCTATTCGTTCTCTGACAGAAAGTGATTTTCGTTACCCAGGGCCAAAACCTCAAACCAAGGAAGCAGGACTGGTCATGCTGGGCGATGTCATCGAAGCTTCATCACGCACGCTTTCGAATCCGACACCAGCAAGAATACGTTCATTGGTACGTGAACGTATTGAACGCATATACACTGACGGTCAGCTGGACGATTGTGAGTTAACGCTGAGAAATCTGAATACCATCGCGGAAACATTTACACGGATTTTAACGGGTATCTTCCATCATCGTATTGATTATCCTGAAGCATCACCGAAAGAAACCAACGGTAAAAAAGAGTCCAATGAAAATACAAATCGATAATCGACAGAAACGAATTAAAATCAATAAACGCAAGATACGCATCAACGTGAACCATCTTCTGAAACTAATGGATTGCGCGAATAAGGAAATCAGTATTACGCTTGTTGATAATGAAACCATTCAACGCATCAACAAGCAGTACCTGTCCAAAGACCGTCCCACGAATGTCATTTCCTTTTCTCTTCAAGAAGGTGAATTCGGCAACATTAATCCGGAAATACTGGGAGACGTTATTATCTCTGTTGATACAGCTTACCAGGATGCGAAAAAAGGAAATTTAAGTTTTGATGAAGAAGTTCTTTTTTTGATCATCCATGGCCTGTTACATCTTCTAGGTTATAACCATGAAAACACATCAAAAGTGAATTCCTTGAAAATGAAGAAAAAAGAAAAAGAGCTTTTCCGTTTATTGTCTCAATCAGATTGCTGATCGGACAGGTTATTGATTATTCTTAATTTTGTCAGCTTAATATTATATTTTTTGTCAATAATGGGTTAATTATTATCTTTGATAACAATACGTTAATCTAATTACAATGGTTCAACATTTTTTGCCGTCAATGTTTTATCACCCACACTAGGTTTGTCCTTAGACTTCTTTGGCCTAACTTCGTTTTCCGTTTTTTTCTCGTGATTCTATCTTACTTTTTTTGGCGACTTTACGCTGAGGATGTCCCTTTTTGACCTTATGAGCTTTAATCACACAAACCTTTTTATGCCCATTTTTACTGATGGAATTATTTTTATTCACACTTGCCGTTTCCACACGACCAACAGGAATACGAATAACTTGTCCTCTAACTAATCTATTTCCCTTATTGATGCGATTGGCGCTCAAAAGGGTCTTAGGAGATACACGATACCTTTTAGCAACTGACGCCAATGTTTCACCCCGGTGAACGCGATGTTTGAGATAATAGGATGATGTAGATGATTTAGAAGATGTCGATGACGCAGATGCTATAGAAGTGGGACGGCTGTATGTAAAATTGGGCTTTTCCGCTTCTGAAATATCATTATAAACCAGATTGAATTTCTTAAGAGATCCCTTGGGGATTTTTAAAATGTATTCCCTATTGGGAGTAATTTTATATCTGAGCTCGGCGTTGAGGATATTGATGACATCTTCAGACGCTTCGAGTTTAGACGCCACATCCGAAAGCTTCATCATCTTATTAACTTTGATCGATTCATAGTTATGCAGGGAGTTCGGTGAAGCTTTTAGATCAAAACCATATTTAGCTGGATTTTTAATAATATGGACTGTCGCAAGGAAACGAGGAACATACCGGGCTGTCTCGTTGGGTAACTGATTATAGAGATCCCAAAAACGATCAAAATAGTTAATGTGCTGACGGGAGATGACGCGCAGTACTCTACCCTCGCCGCAATTATAAGCAGCAAGAACGGTAAGCCAGTCGCCAAACATGGAATGTAATACCTTTAAATAAGCAATGGCCGCATGTGTGGATTTTAAAACATCCATACGTTCATCCACCCATTCATCACGTGTCAATCCAAATTTATAACCAGTTGATGGAATGAACTGCCACAAACCCAGAGCCCTTGCACGCGACAGAGCGCTTACCTTAAAACCACTTTCCACCAGAGGCAACCAGAAAAGCTCTTCGGGCACCCCTGCTTTCTTTAATTCACCAACAATAAGTTCTTTATACATTCCGGAGCGATGATAGGATGATATAAAAAATTCCCTTTCATGCCCCTGAAATGATCTTATTTCCTTTTCCACATCAGCATTCATTATATGCGGAATTTCACTGGCTTTGCCTTTGGTTCTGGTTTGTCGGGAAGAATATACCGCCAGGATGCGTTGGGAAATCAGAAGGCGCAAATCATCTTTTTGCCGGGCAATTTCCACATCACCATTTGTGTCAAGAAGCAGCGCATAAGCTTTATCCAGCGTATTTAAGGTATTTTCGATATCACCACTTTTCCAGTAGTTGTCTGCTATTTCCAGTAATTCAAGAGCATTTTCCATCAATTCCTGCTCTTCTTCTACCTTTTCATTTGCATCCCCGGTTTTTTGTTCACCGAACAGAATTTCCGTTGCAGCCTCGACAATGGTTTTATCTTGTTTCTTTTTTTGGATTTTTGAAACCGGGGTGGTTTGATTGACATCCGTGTTTTCTGCTTGGACCTGAAAACAGGCAGCTAACGATACGATGATGCTCAAACTAAATATAAAAATAATTAATGAAATATTATTCTTTGATTTTAACATAAGGTAGTGTCTCCTAAATCATTTTCGTTTGTAGCTAAATACCGACACCGTGTTTCTGATCACGGATCAGCGCGCATATCTGCTCCTGCGCAAACAATATCATAGCTCTTTGCCAAACTCTATAGCACATTTTATTTATATACCAAAACAATTTGACATTCTTAAATATTATCATTGATTTATCAGTCCGATTCCGGATGCCTTTGATGCCCGATCCCCGACAATCATTAAATAGGCCTGGATAAAATCATCGATATCTCCATCCAATACTTTTTGAGTGTTACCGCATTCCATATCCGTCCGATGATCTTTGACCATTTTATACGGATGTAAAACATAGGAACGTATCTGACTGCCCCAGGCGATATCTTTTTTCAGTTTATTTTCTTCATCGAGCTTTTCATTCTTCAGTTGAAGTTCCCTTTCGTAGAGACGGGATTTTAAATATTTCATCGCCATGGCTTTATTCTTGTGCTGAGATCTTTCATTCTGACACTGTACGACAATGTTTGTCGGCAGATGAGTAATTCGGACGGCGGAATCTGTTTTGTTGACATGCTGTCCGCCTTTACCGCCTGATCGGAACGTGTCGATTCTCAAATCATCCTCGTTGATATCAATTTTTATTTCATCATCCACTTCGGGATAGACAAACACAGAAGCAAAGGAGGTATGGCGTCTGGCGCCGGCGTCAAATGGAGAAATGCGCACAAGACGATGAATCCCGATTTCAGCTTTGGCGTAACCATAGGCATATTCACCCTCCACGGTAAAGGATACACTTTTTACTCCGGCTTCATCTCCCGGCAGATAATCAATAATACTGGTTTTGAAATTTCTTTTTTCAGCCCAGCGCAAATACATGCGCAAAAGCATTTCCACCCAATCCTGCGCTTCTGTCCCTCCGGCGCCGGCGTGAATAGACATAATTGCGTTCATCGGGTCCTGCTCACTGGAGAGCATCATTTTGAGTTCTTCCAGTTTAACATCGGAAGACAACTGTTCCAGCTCGGAAGCAAGATCGCAAATGACTTGTTCGTCTTTTTCTTCTGAAGCAATCGACAAGAGGTTTTCAGCATCTCTGACCTGGTTTTGAAATCTTTTCCACTGATCAAGCGAGTCTGATAGTTTTGTTTTCTGCTGCAGGAGAGTACGAGCCTTCTCCTGGTCATCCCAGAAATCTTTTTTTGAGGATAATATTTCCAGATCCTTGACTTTTAATTCCAGCTCGCCGACGTCAAAGACATTCTCCGATATATCGAATTCTTTTTTTTAGATCAGTTATGGTTTCCTGTATGTTTTCAACGGACATTTCTTTTCCTCCCTTTTAAGTTACATAAGAAAAAAATCACCAGACAAATAAAAGACACCCATACAAGCCAGTCTCCATATTGTGCATATATCGTCGGTAACGATATTAATTTAACATTACCATGGATTTCATCTTTTTTAAACAATTCGGTTCTCTTAATAATTTTTCCAGCAGGGTCGACAATTGCAGAGATGCCGGTATTCGCAGCCCGCACCAGATAAAGTCGTGTCTCCACGGCCCTGAAAATCGACATGGACAGGTGTTGATACGGCGCCGATGTTGTGCCGAACCAGGCATCATTTGTAATATTAACCAATAAATCAGCCGCCATGTTCTTATACGTTCTGGCTGCTTCAGGCAGGATGGCTTCGTAACAGATCATCACGCCGATTTTTCTTTCACCCATGGTTAGAGGATAAAACCCCTTCCCTTTGGCAAAATCTCCCATTCCCGCAGTCAGACGGTTGATGAATGGAAACAGGTTTCTCATGGGCACGTATTCACCATAAGGCACAAGGTGTACCTTATCGTATTTGTTTCGAATGTCACCCTGGGGTGAAAGCAGATAGGCGCTGTTATAATAATCTGTTTGTAAATTATTCGGCGCATAGCTCATGGAGCCGAAAATAAACCAGCTTTTTGTTTTTACCGATAGATCTTTTACCCGTTGACGTAATGCGTTTTCATCTTGAAAGTTAAAAGGCACTGCTGTTTCCGGCCAGACAATCAGACCTCCATGGGCAGGCGGATGGCGCAAAGACAGTTCTTCATAAATATCGATCGTTTCTTTTTGGATATTTTCATTCCATTTAATGGATTGATCAATATTCCCCTGAATCAGAGATACCTCCATGCCGGGGGCATTTTTTAAGATTTGATTAATCTGATTGATTCGCAATACGCCATACCCGTAAACACCCGACCAAAGAAGCAAAACACACGCGGCCAAGGCGAATGACTTTTTTGATCTTTCCGTAATGATTTCAAAAAAAGCGGTGTTTAAAAGAATGATCAGGAAAGATAGTCCGAATACACCTGTAACGTCGGCAATCTGAATAAAAAAGAGATTATTAAATTGGGAATAACCTAAATTTTCCCATGGAAAGCCGGTGAACAACTGCGACTTGAGATATTCCAGGCATACCCATAAAACAGGCGCAACAAGATAAAGGGCGACCTTTCTTTTCAAATAAACAATCCCTCCGGCAAATAAGGCGACATAAATACTTAAATAACAAGCCAGAAGCAACATGATCGGCACGCCTTGATACAGGGGAAGATGACCGTAATTTACAACAACATAGGTGATCCAGTAGAGGATGCCAACAAAAGCCGTCAATCCTGTAATCCATCCCAGAAACAATGCTCTTCGAAGACTTAGCACATCCCGTAAAGCAATGAACAGGGGCACAAAGGCGATCCATGCAATGAATCCCAGACCATATTTAGGAAAAGATAAAAACAGCAGAATACCGCTGAGTAATGCTAGAAAAATGTTATGAACACTGATCGTTTTGTCGGATTTATCCAGCGCACGTTTTGAATCTTTATTATTCATTTAAATTTTCTTCATCCATTTTTTTTATTTTAACTTTTTTGATACTGCGTTCGTCCGTGTTTTCTATGCCAATCTCCATTCCCTCGATTTGAAAAATTTCTCCCTGATGAGGGATTCTTCGAATTGTATTTAAAATCAGACCGCTGATTGTTTCATATCGACCTCTCTCGAGATTGATCTTCAGGTGTTCTTCGATTTTTTCAATTTCGGTACGGCCATCAACGATAATGGATCCCTCGGTCGTCCGGATAATATCCTCGGAATCGGTATTGTCTTCATGCTCGTCCAGAATGTCGCCAACAATTTCTTCGAGTAAATCCTCCAGCGTGATAAGACCGGACGTTCCGCCATATTCGTCGATGACAATAGCAATATGCTTTTTGTTATTTTTAAACTCATGAAACAACAAATGAGCATTTTTTGTTTCGGGGATATAATAAGGCTTTGTCAGACAGGACAAAATATCGGCGGTTGTTATACTCTGCGACCATGTTTTAAGCAGATCTTTGATATTTAAAATACCGATGATATTGTCCACCGATCCGCGATGCACAGGAATGCGCGTGTAATGGGAATTGGCAAGCTCTTGAATAATATCTTCCGGTTTATCATCCGCACTGATCGACACAATATCCGTCCTTGGGATCATAATTTCGCGAACCAGGATTGATGTAAAATCCAGGATATTTTCGATCATTTTCCTGGAGGCATCATCCAGAACGCCGATATTCTGTCCCTTGGCTAATATGGAAATAATTTCTCGGCGAATATGTTTGGGGTTACGCCAGAAAAATAGATCAGAAAATTTTTTCATGTTGGTTATATTATTTCTCCCGGAATTAAAGCCCGCGTAAATACTCAGGCCGCATTTTGCCGACATCTTTTTCTTGTATAACTGAATTAATCTTTTTTAAAATATTTTCTTTCTGTCCCGGCAGCCGTGCTTTGATGGACAGATAGTTGGAAGCATGATTGGATGTAAAATAACAGTTTGTGAAATTGGAGTTGGCAATCATGAGATACAACTCGCGAATAAATCCAATCTTTTCTGGGAGAGCAAATCGGCCAGCAAGATAGTCATCATAAAGTTCTGTTTGCGGTACAAACATGAGCGTCAGCGCACCCACATAGTCAGGATCCATATCTGTGAGAATTTTAGCCGTATCCATAGCGTGTTCAATACTTTTTTCAATTCCTCCTACGCCCAGTATGACTGTTACGGATAAATCAATACCCGCTTCCTTAACGCGTCGCGCTGCTTCGACCATCTGCTCATAGCTGGCGCCTTTATCGATCTTTTTGAGCAATTCGGCATTGCCGGTTTCCACACCTAAATAAAGAATTTTCAGACCATACTCTTTAAGCTTTTTGAGATCCTCAATCGATTTTCTTAAAATACTTTTGGTGTTGGCATAGCTGCCGATCCTTTCCAGTGTCGGGAGATAACGCTTTATCATCAGCAAAATTTCTTCCAGTCTGGGTTGCGGAATAATAATCGCGTCTCCGTCACATAAGAACAGCTTTTCTATCGGACCGTAAGTTCTGGCTTCCTGCAAATCCTTCTCAATCCGTTCTAATGACTTTATTTTAAATTTCTTCTGACGGTAGGTGCCGCAAAAAGTGCATCGGTTGTGTGAACATCCGGTCGTAACCTGTAAAAGTAAACTATACGCTTCACTGGGCGGGCGTATAATCATTCCTTCATAATCCACTTGTTCCTGTAACCTCTTTTTATATGATCTTGTAGTTAATTATTAAACATGTTCAATAGATTATGTCAATTACCCTTATCAATTTCAAGTTTCAAAGAAAAAAGGGAGCCGCAATAAGCTGACTCCCTTCGATTTTCTGGCGGGGCCAAGGGGACTTGAACCCCTGCCCTCCGGCGTGACAGGCCGGCGTTATAACCAACTTAACTATGACCCCAAATAATCTATTTCAAAATTTCTAGTCTCTTTTTCTGGTAGGCGGGACAGGGCTCGAACCTGTGACATCCACGGTGTAAGCGTGGCGCTCTTCCAGCTGAGCTACCCGCCCA
>CAYULE010000006.1:0-33795 GCA_964445385.1 uncultured Smithella sp. | reverse complement strand
CTTTGATGATTGGGGTTGGCGCCGCCCTGACATTTGATGAAATCATTTTTCATTTGTGAACAATAAAACGGTCCGTTGTGTATGTCAACGAAATCTTGAGCGAATATCTATAAGATTTCCTTGACATACATGAGGGTGTTTCCTATACTTTATCCAATAATAAATAAAGTTCTTGTCCGGGTATTTCGCTGACCATTTGCCTGTCTTCACAACAGATCATCAGGAGGATGGATATGGAAAATAAAGCCATTTGGGAGACACTCGAGAAGATCACGGATTTGCCGACGTTGCCCAGCGTCTATTTCAAGGTCGATAAGCTTTTGAAGGACAAACAGGCGTCGATTGAAAATGTTGCCCGCATTATTGAATTTGATCCCGCCATGTCGTCGAATATTCTACATCTGGTCAATTCCGCCTTTTATGGATTGCGGTCAAAAAGCAATTCCATATCTCATGCCGTTATGATTCTGGGTTTCAACGCCGTCAAGAATGCGATTGTCTCCGTCGCCATCCTTGACACGCTCAAGTTGAAGGATAAATACCCGAACTTTAACATTGCCGATTTCTGGCGTCATTCCGTCAGCGTTGCCGTTCTGGGCAAGCTACTGGCGGAAAGAAGCCGTCTGGTATCGCCGGACGACGCTTTCATCGCGGGCCTCTTGCACGATACCGGCAAAATCATCATGATTAAGTATTTTAGAGAAGATTTCGGCAAGGTCTGGAAGGCCATGCAAGAGACCAAATGCAGTTTTGCCGAAGCTGAGATGGAGGTGGCATCCATCGATCATGTAACGATCGGGGCCTACCTGGCCCGAAAATGGCAGCTTCCGGAACACATCATTGAAGCCATTGCCTGCCATCATTATTACATCACTTCGGGTCAATCCACCGGATTGGTGGAATGCATTCTGCTGGCCAACGCCCTGTCTAATAGCGAATATAAAATCAATCCGGATGATTATGTCTTTGACAGTCATATCGAAAAAGCCATCAAGCCTCTGATGACAAATACCGACAGCTGGCTTCCGCAGGCTTTGGCTGAAATTGATGCGGCTTATGAATTTTTTCTGGAAGGGAAATAATCAGGGTAATCAGCCGAAACATGCCGTCGCCATAAAAGACAGTCTTTTATGGCGACGGTCAAAAGTTCTTCCTGAGGACTCGCCCTTTCTGGTGAACTAAAAATGACGGCCGCCGCATCCTTTAATTCAGTCATACAAGCTGCTGAATTCAGGAACGACAGCCTTTATTTACTTGGCGATCTGGCCGCCGTCAACAACCATGATATGACCGGTCATGAAAGCCGATGCAGGTGAAGCGAGGAATACGGCGACACCCTTTATGTCGTCCATTTCTCCAACATGGCGAAGAGGAATCTCGTTGACAATCGCATCACGGACAGCTTTGAACTCCGGCTTATCGATATAGGCCATCATATCCGTGTGGAAGAAACCCGGGGCAATGGCATTGACGCGAATATTATATCGGGCCAGTTTGACGGCCAGATTCATGGTTAACAGATTGATGGCTGCTTTTGTGGAATTGTAGGGGACGGCAGGATGGCCTTCTTCGATGGAGCCGCGAAACGCCATAACCGACGAAATATTGATGATATTGCCGCCACCCTGATTTTTCATAATGCGGGCGACTTTTTGTGTGAGAATCCAAACGCCACGTACATTGACATTAAACAGTTGATCCCATTTTTCCAGCGGAAAATCCAGTGTGGGAGCTCCCCAGGTCGCGCCGGCATTGTTGACCAGAATATCGATATGGCCGAATTTGGCCACGGCATCCGCCAGCATGGCATCAATGGTGTCTTCCTTGGCCATGTCGGAGGCAACGGCCAGTGCTTTCACTTGATAGTCGGCCTCGAGCTGTTTGGCGGTTTCCTCAAGATTTTTAATTTTACGGGATGTTAATATGATGTCCGCGCCGGCTTCCGCAAGTCCTGTGGCAATGAATTTGCCAATGCCCCGGCCGCCGCCCGTCACCAGCGCCACTTTTCCTTTGAGTGAAAACATTTCCGTCAGTTTCATAGATTCCTCCTTTAATAAATTTTGACCGGATTACCTCCGGTTGCATTCTGATATGGTATTCTGACTTTTATCACAAACTGGAAAATGTCGTTAATGAAAATATGATGACATCAATTATGACAATCCTTTAAGTCGACTTTATAATATTCCAGTAAGTTATGATTAAGCTTTGGAGGGGGAAATATTTATGGTATATTATTAATCATGACAGATGATCCATTGAAAAACATAACCCTTCAGCAAATGGAAGCGCTGATTTGCCTGGTGGAAGAGCGCAGTTTCAGCCGTGCGGCCAAACGCATGCTGCTGACGCAGCCGGCGCTGACGAAAAATATCCACAATGTGGAAGACTGCCTGGGTGTGAAAGTGGCCAATCGCAGCAATGCAGGAGTTTCTTTGACGCCGGAAGGGAAAATCCTGTATGACATCGCGTTGCGGATGGTTAAACTGCGCAAGGACGCGGGTGAAAAAATTCAAAAGCTGCACGAAAATACAGGCGGCGACATCTATATCGGCGCGAGTACTATTCCTGCCACCTATATTTTACCGCATGCCATGAGTGCATTTAAAAAAGTTCATTCCGATATTCGCATTTTGATTAAGACTGAAGATAGCGAAGAAATTTTGAATATGGTGCTGGATAAAGGAGTGGAAATCGGCTGCATCGGGAAAAAGCCGTTGAGCAGTAAACTGATTGTAGAATCTGTCTGGAATGATCGTCTGATCCTGGTTGTTCCGAGGCGTCACTCCTGGATTCAGAAGAAATCCATAGCTATTTCCGAACTACTTGGGGAGCCTTTCGTTTTGAGAGAAAAAGGATCGGCAACAAGGAGTGTTTTTGAATCCTATCTGAAAGAAAATCAATCAATCAGTCTGTCTCAGTTGAATGTCTGCGCCGAACTGGGCAGTTCCGAGGCGATTAAAGAGGCGGTAATTGCAGGGCTGGGTGTTTCGGTCATTTCCATTCATGCGGTAAAAAGGGAACTGGCTTCGCGCCTGCTTTTCGAAATTCCCATCACTTCGTGCCGGATAGAAAGAAAATTCTATTTAATTTATCTTAAATCATTCGACGTACGTCCGCACCATCAAACCTTTATTGATTTTCTGAAAAGATACGAGACGGATTAAAAACGTTAAAGCCAAAGTAGTGTCTCGTAAATACCTGTACAATATATCATTTCGATGCAAAGCGGGACACATCTCCAACTGTTTGATCTAACAAGATTACAATACGATACGGATTTGGCTTGAAAGCCGAATAAGGAAGCATCAAGATGGTATTTGGTGCCGGAGCTCGGAATCGAACCGAGATGCCCTTGCGAGCGGGGGATTTTGAGTCCCCTGCGTCTACCAGTTTCACCACTCCGGCACGGGCGCGATTATATAGACGGGGGGCAAAATGTCAAGCTAAAATCTGTTGACAAGCTCTAAACGCGCATGTTAAGGGGTCTGCTCAATTCCAGAAGGCTTATTGGGGGTGTAGCTCAGCTGGGAGAGCGCTTGAATGGCATTCAAGAGGCCAGCAGTTCGATCCTGCTCATCTCCACCAAAAATAAAAGGGAAGAACCAGATCTGGTTCTTCCCTTTTATTTTTGAATAGAATCGGCTTTTTGGAAACTATAAATCTTTTGCTTCTTTGTTGATTTTCAGCCTTTTTGCTTTAATCATTGCCGCTTTGTTTCCTTCCAGCCATGATTTCATCGCTTCTTCTTTTTTCAGGTTCATGGCCACTTTCCTGTATATCTCTTTTTTTGCTTCTAAATCTTGCATGTCCAGAGTGCTCATCTCTTTGAGCTTGAAAATCACGTGTGTATTGTTGATCGCGAGCGGTTTTTCCGTATAGGGATGCTTCATGGAGAGAGGCAAGAGCATTTCCATGGCCTCCGGATGAGAACCGAGTTTTGGAATAATATTGGCCGGTTGGAATAAACCCGTTTCTTGTATTTTAAAGCCTTTTTCAGAAGCCAGTTTATCCAGGCTTTCTCCTTTGCGCAGCTTCTCCACCATGGTGGAGGCTTCCAAGGCAGCAAGTTTTTCTTTTTCACTTGTCAGATATCTTTGCCGAACGTCATTTTCAACATCCTTAAGCTTTGGCGTGTAAGCAGGTTTGGTGTCGTCAATACGAATCACATAGTAGCCGTTGCCGGCGGTTAGAACTTTGCTGATGTCCTTCTTTTGTAAGCCTGCCAGCTGCTGCCCCAAATCTTTCACGGAAGCTAAAGCCTGTGGTGGTTTGTTGAGCGGGAAAAAATCAGCAATTTGAACTTTCAGATTATTCTTTGCGGCGTAGGCATCAAAGTTATCTTCCTGGTATATTGTATCGTGTGCTTTTTTTGCTTGGGTAAAGGCGTTTTGCATTCCCTGACTTTTTTTCATGTCCTTAATGATTATCAGTTTGGCTTCTTCCAGCCCCATGGGCTTGCCGTCCTTGCCTTTGTAATCTTCCTTGCGACGGTCGTAGTAATCTTTGATGTCGGACGGGCTGATTTCGGCGGAAGAAAATGCCTCGGCGTCAAAATAAAGATATTTAATTTTTACCTGTTCAGGAATGCGAAAGGCATTGCTGTTATTCTTGAGGTATTTTTCCAAGTCACTGGTCGATGGATTGATTTGCCGTGTTATGTCGGCAGCGGAGATCTGAACAAATAGGAGGTTAATTTTCTGATTCTGCAAAGTGTAAAGATCCAGCACTTCCTGATCAGATACTTTGATTCCTTCGCGGATGATGGTTTCAATTTTTCCGGCTGCCAGATTAACTTTCTGGCTGGCTTCAAAATCTTCGGCGGTTAACTTGTTGTAGCGTAATAATTGCTTATATTTGTAACTGTCAAATTTTCCATCCGTTTGCAGGGCGGGCATCTCGGTGATCATTTGCCTTAACTCGTCATCGGATACCTGCAGTTTTAAATCATTTGCTTTGGCAATGATAATCTGGCGGTTGATCAGGTTGTCATAAGCGGCTTTCTTCAGATCCATCTGTTTGAGCATGTCCGCTGTTAATCTGCCGCCGTAACGCGCTTTTACCACATCTGTCATTTTTGAGTATTCGTTATAGTATTCAGATTCGCTGATCTGGACGCCATCGACGATGGCGAGAGCGTCGGCTGCCCGTGAGCCTCTGTCCGTTCCGAAATAAAGGACAAAAACAAAAATAATGATAGCCATGAAGAGAAGCATAAACCAGCCTCGCGCGTGCTTGCGGAAAAATTTCAGCATGTAATCACCTCGATTGTGAATGTTGAATAACTCAAAAAAATTAAAATCCGAAACGTTAGTATTACAGTCATTTATAAATTGCAAATACATTTTAAAAATGCTTTGCTTAGGGCAATGAAATACGATATAGACCAAAAAATATATAAATACGACACATTGAAGAAAAAACAGGAGGGCACATGCTGTTCGATTATATTTTAGGAAAGTTTTCCAATGATCTGGCGATTGATCTTGGAACTGCCAATACACTGGTTTATGTGAAAGGCAAGGGAATTGTCTTAAACGAACCATCCGTGGTTGCTGTGCACAAGGACAGCCGGGGAATGAAGAAAGTGCTTGCGGTTGGTAATGAAGCAAAACTCATGCTGGGGAGGACACCTGGCAATATTGTTGCCATTCGTCCCATGCGTGACGGCGTTATTGCGGATTTCGATATTACGGAAGCCATGTTGAAGCACTTTATTCTATGCGTTCACAACCGGAAATCGCTGGTGCGCCCCCGAATTATTGTTTCGGTGCCGTCAGGCATTACACAGGTGGAACGGCGTGCGGTGCGGGAAACCGTCGAATCAGCCGGCGCCCGGGAAATTTATCTGATTGAGGAACCCATGGCGGCGGCCATCGGAGCGGGATTACCGATTGCCGAACCCACCAGTTCGATGGTAGTCGATATCGGCGGCGGCACCACGGAAGTGGCGGTTATTTCACTGGCCGGCATTGTGTATTCCAAATCGGTGCGTGTGGCCGGTGATAAAATCGATGAGGAAATCGTGCAGTACATGAAACGGAAATACAGTTTACTGATTGGCGAAAGAACGGCGGAAATCATCAAGACACAAATCGGCTGCGCCTATCCGATGAATGAAATTAAAACGATCGATGTTAAAGGACGTGATTTGATCTCGGGTATTCCGAAGACCATCGAAACCAGCTCCGAAGAAATTCGCGAAGCGATTATCGAACCGGTTACGTTGATCGTTGATGCGATTAAAGACGCTCTGGAAAATGCTCCGCCGGAACTGGCCGGCGATATTGTTGATCGCGGTATTGTGCTGACCGGAGGCGGCGCTTTGCTGAAAGGCCTCGATGTTCTGGTACGGGAAGAAACCGGTCTGCCCATCACGATAGCCGATGATCCACTCTGTGCGGTGGCCCGGGGCGCCGGCATGGCGCTGGATCAACTGGATGTTCTCAAAGAGGTTACTATTCAGGTCTGATGTCGCTTGCTGAACCTGTCTTCATTGGCGGAAGATATTAGGTAGAAAATGGGTTTTAAGAATTATCGAACCGTCATCCTTATTGGCGCAGTTATTCTCGCTGCTTTGATCCTGCTTTCGTATAGTTTAAAATACGATACCGGCACGAGTGTTGTGAAAAAGCTTGTGCTGGCGGCGGCGGCGCCTGTTCAAAATTTATTCAATATATCCATTGGAGGCATTGAAAACGCCTGGATCCGTTATATTCATCTGGTTGGCCTGGAACAAGAGAATAGAAATCTGAAAAATAAAATTGCCGGTCTCCAGACGGAATTGAATCTTTATAAGGAAGGCTTTCAGGAAGCGCAACGATTGAAAAAACTTCAGTCGCTTCACGATGAGCATCGATACCATTTCTTGTCTGCCCGGGTGATCGGTAAAGAGCAGGCCGCCCTATCCAAAACCCTCTGGATTAACAAGGGCAGCTCGGATGGCCTGAAACCCGGTATGCCGGTTCTTGTTCCACCCGGGTTAATCGGAAGATTGACGGATGTCTCCTGGCACAGTTCAAAAGTTCTGCTGCTGATTGATGAGAATTCCAATGTGGATGTTCTGATACAACGGACGCGGGTGCAGGGAATTATTCGCGGCGCGGGATCGCAAGGCTGTGTAGTCAGGTATATTTCCAAAATTCAGGATGTCAAAGAAGGTGATGTGGTTGTGACATCCGGAATGA
This sequence comes from uncultured Smithella sp., assembly GCA_964445385.1. Taxonomy (GTDB): domain Bacteria; phylum Desulfobacterota; class Syntrophia; order Syntrophales; family Smithellaceae; genus UBA8904. The sequence goes on along the minus strand of CAYULE010000006.1, from coordinate 26,608 downwards.
GTAACCTTTTCCCCAAAGGCCTGTTTGTGGGTAAGGTCAGCCACGTTGACCGCGTGGATGTCGGATTATTTTTAAAAATCCGGGTAGCCCCTTTTGTTGAGTTTGCCACGCTGGAAGAGGTTCTGATTTTAACAAATCAGCAACAGGAAGTTTCTGCTGAAAAGAAAACGGCGAAATGATTTACTATTTATTATTGCCTTTTGTGACCATCTTATTGATTGTTTTGCAAACCACATTGGCTGATGTCCTTTTTTCTGGTCGGCTTATGATTGAACTGTCGCTGGTTTGCGTGATCTATGCCGGATTTCATCTGGATTTAATGAAAGGCATTATTCTGACGGTAATGATGGGTATTGTGTTTGACTGTGTGTCCGGAACGGTCCTGGGATTGTTTACGCTTATCTACTTGATTATTTTTTTGTTTTCTTTTTTTGTTTCAATGCGGATTGTATCGGAAAAGCTGTATCTCATCGCTTTTTTCAGCCTGCTTTGTTCTCTGCTGGAGTCGCTGACGCTTGTTCTCCTCTACTACTTTGCATTTGACTTTGACATGATGAATAGTGTGTTTCTCGTTTTTGTGCCACAGGCTTTACTGGTCAGTGTTCTTTCCGTTGGCTTTTTTAACGCGATGCGTAAACTTGAAGGATTGATATATGGGACAACAAAGCAACCTCCGCAACGGGCCGGAACCGGCGGAATATCGGCAAAAGCTTAAAATGGTCATTATCCTCGTTGGCCTGGCCCTGTCCATTTTGTTGATCCGTTTATGGTATTTGCAGGTCATCAAAGGGGATGAACTCAAACAGCGGTCGGAAAACAACGCTGTCCGTTTTAGAAAAATCCAGCCGATACGAGGCCTGGTAATGGATCGCAATGGTTCGGTTATTGTGGACAACCGTCCGTCGTTTGATGTGCTGTATATGCCCACGAAGGGTGTCCATCCCGAATTGCTGGTACAGAAGATCAAAGATATTTATAAAACCAAATCGATGGTTTACTCTTCCGATCAGCCTTTTCCCAAAACCCTTAAGCCCTATCTGCCGGTTCGATTGGAAAAAAATGTCAGTATGGAAAAAGTTGCTTTGGTGGAAACGAATGCGATTGATCTGCCGGGCGTATATGTCGATGTTACACCGATTCGTCTCTATGTGGATGGAGAGATGCTTGCGCCGATTATTGGCTATACGGGGGAAGTCAGCAAAGAAGAACTTGAAAAAACAGAAGAAGATTATTCATCCGGCGATATTACGGGAAAGTACGGGATTGAAAAAGTTCTTAATCCTTATGTTCGCGGTCATCGCGGCAATGAACTGGTTGAGGTCAATGCGTTTGGCAAGGTCATTAAGAATTTAGGAAGGATTGATCCTGTTTCCGGTTCCAATGTTGTGTTGACGATCGATGCCCAATTGCAGAAGGCGGCCTGGGAGGCATTTAATGGTCTTGCCGGCGCGGCCGTCGCGATGGATCCTCGAGACGGTTCGGTGCTGGCGATGGTCAGTTCACCGTCTTTTGATCCGAATTTATTTAATAGTGGGATTGCTCACGATGACTGGGAAAAGCTGCAAAAAAATCCACTGAATCCTTTATCCAACCGGGCTATTTCAGGGCAGTATCCGCCCGGTTCAACCTATAAACTGATTGTGGCCGCGGCAGCGCTGGAGGAAGGTGTTGTCACGCCTGACACCAGGGTACATTGCAAAGGAACTTTTGAACTGGGCAACAGAGTTTACCATTGTTGGAATAAGCGTGGACATGGATCGGTGAATCTACATCAGGCGCTTGTGCATTCTTGTGATGTCTATTTTTATACGGTCGGAAAAATGCTGGGCGTGGATAAAATAGCGCGCTATGCCAGGCTATTCGGGTTAGGCGAACCCACGGGGATTGAACTTGCTCATGAAAGAAAGGGACTTGTCCCCACGAAAGACTGGAAACTGGCGCGCATGAAAGAACCGTGGCAACTCGGTGAGACGATATCGATATCTATCGGCCAGGGATTTAATTTAACAACGCCGCTGCAACTGGCACAAGCTTATAGCACTCTGGCCAACGGGGGTACCCGCTGGCGACCGCATCTTGTTCAACGGATTGAATTTTTCGACGGCAGCATTCAAAAGGAATTTTTGCCAGAAAAAAAAGGAGAACTTAAACTAAAACATCAAACGATAGAAGCTCTCAATCGAGCACTATGGGGTGTGATCAATGAGCCAGGCGGCACGGGTGCTGCGGCGCGAATACCCCATGCTGATGTCTGCGGTAAAACCGGAACGTCGCAGGTGGTCGGGCTGCCCCAAGATGAAAAAATCCGTCGCCTGAAAAAAATATCTGCATTTCATAAAGATCATGCTTTATTTGTATGTTATGCTCCGATGAAAAGTCCGGAAATTGTTGTTGCTGTTGTTGCCGAAAATGCTGGTGGGGGTGGTGCTGTTGCCGCGCCGATTGCCCGCAAAATTCTGACGGCCTATTTTGATAATAAGAAAAAAGGAAAAAAGGCGCCGGTTGCCGCAAACCTTCAGCCGGAAGGTCGAACAGGAGACTAATTTGACTTTTATTATTGCAATACTTTAAGACAGGATTGATATAAGGGAAGAAAATGATTTTTTTAAAATATGATCGTCGCATATTTCAGAATTTCGACTGGATGCTGTTGGCACTGGTCCTGTCGATCTGTGCCATTGGTATCATAAATATTTATTCAACGGGTTTCAGTCTCAGTAATAATCAATCACCACTTTATATAAAACAATTACAATGGATTGGTTTCGGCTTGTTGATCATGATGGTTGCTTTTTTAATTGATTACCGTGCTATCAATCAGGCCGCTTATGTCATTTATGCGCTCTCGATTGCCTCTCTGGTATATGTGGCCATATTCGGCCATGTGGCCAACGGCGCGCAAAGATGGATCTCTTTTGGATTTATTTTATTTCAGCCTTCAGAGTTGATGAAGGTGACCATCATTATCGCTCTGGCCAGATATTTTGACGATCATAAATCCAACGAACCCTACTTGTTGAGGGAATTATTTATTCCTTTTTTGATCGTGCTGGTTCCGTTTGTCCTGATCTTGAAACAGCCGGATCTGGGAACGGCTCTCATGCTTGTCATTATTTCCGCTTCGATTGTTCTTTTTATCGGCCTGAACTGGAAGTCTCTAATGATTGTTGTCGCCAGTGTGTTGGCCATGATGCCCTTGGCCTGGCTTTTTTTAAAAGATTATCAAAAAGACAGATTGTTGACTTTTCTTTCGCCGGAGAGTGATCCGCTGGGCGCCGGTTACCACATTATTCAATCAATGATTGCGATTGGCTCCGGAGGATTTCTAGGCAAAGGATTTCTAAAGGGTTCACAAACCCAGTTGAAGTATTTACCCGAGCAGCAAACGGATTTTGTTTTTTCCGTGTTTGCCGAAGAATGGGGATTTGTCGGTGGTCTTGTGTTAGTGGTGATTTTTGCATCCTTAATCATTTGGAGCTTGAAAATTGCCTTGCATTCGAAAGATTTATTGGGCACGATAATCGCGTTCGGCATTACCGCGTTGATTGCCTGGCAGATGGTGATTAACATGGGGATGGTTCTGGGCATGATGCCGGTTGTGGGAATTCCATTGCCTTTCCTGAGTTACGGCGGCTCGGCAATAGCCACATTATTTGGAGCGATAGGATTATTGATGAATGTAAGTGTGCGGAGATTTATTTTACAACGTTGATAGGGTAGTGCTTCAGAATTGTAAGGAGAAGAGTATGTGGGAAAAAAAGAAACATATTGAAGATACAAAGGCTTTTTTAGGAAAGGGCGCCGAGTTTATCGGTAAACTGATCTTTAAAGGAAATGTACGAATTGACGGCGATTTTCAAGGAGAAATTTTCGGGCAGGGATCGGTTGATGTTGGAGAAGGCGCTTTAGTGAAGGCAAACATGGTGGTTCATAGTGTTTATATTGGCGGTGAAGTTCAGGGCAGCATTGAAGTAAAAGAAAGAATCAACATTCATTCCACCGGGAAATTGTTTGGCGACGTACGTACACCGGCCTTTATCATGGAGGAGGGGGCGGTATTTGACGGACGATCTCACATGAGTGAATTGAAAGAACAAAAAAATATTAGTCCGGCAGTGGATTAAGTCCTTTCAAGCACTTATTTCAATTGTCATAACACCGATTTTATCAAAAATAGACCGCCGGTCATAAAAAAGCTTGACAACCAAACAAGTGTATGATTAGTAACTGCCGTCCTCGCGGTGTGGCTTTGTTCAGCATTAGCCCGATTGTTGAACTTGAAGTATCGGAAGTAAATCACTGCCAGAGATCACGCTTTTTGAAATGTAGGTAAAAAACTTAAATCACCTTATTGCTCCCAGCAAAATTTGTTTATGGGGCGATTGGTTCTAGAAAATGATGAGGTAAGTTGTGGTTACCGTAATTCCGGATTTTACGCTTTTCGTTCAAATGGCTACATTCCTAGCCTTAGTTTTCGTTCTCAATTATCTTCTTTATAAACCAATTTTATCCATTATCGATCGCCGTAAAAAGCAGCTTGAAGAAGCCGAAAATGAGATTAAGCTTTTCAAAGACTCTGTCGATAAAAAAGCCGCCGAATATGATGAAAAACTCAACAAAGCCAAAACAAGCGCTTCAGATTTGAAAAAAGAAATTATTGGGGAAGGCGCTAAGCAGGCTAAAAGTATCGTGGATGCCGTCCGCAATGAAATACCTTTGATGGCTCAGGAATCTCAGAAGAAGATGGATCAGGAAATGCAGGCGGCCAGGCAAATACTGGATACTCAATCCCGTAAGCTTTCAATGGAAATTGCGGAAAAGGTTCTGGGAAGGAGAGTCCAATGAAATCTTCACGACGATCAGTTTATTTGTCTTTGTTTCTTTCCCTGCTCATCGTTCTCGTTTCCGTCTGTATGGCTTATGCGTCAGGCGGTGGCGAAGGTCATGGTGATAGTGGTTCTCAATTGAAAGGCCTGATTTTTAAAACGATCAATGCGGGTCTTATTATCGGTTTCCTGGCTTGGATGCTGGCACCTAAAATTAAGAGTTTTTTCGCCGGCAGACGTCAGGAGATTAAGGAATCTCTGGAAAGTACCGCTGCTCAAAAAGTGGATGCAGAGAAGCAATACAGAGAATATGCGGAAAAGATCGATAAGGCTTCGCTCGAGATAGATGGTATATTTGAAATGATCAAGGCTCAGGGTGTTGTGGAAAAGCAGAAAATTATCGAAGACGCTAATAAAGTCGCTCAGAAAATGAAAGAAGACGCTCAGGCGCGTCTCGAACAGGAGCTGAAAAAAGCATCTGGTCAACTGCGTACTGAAGCGGTTGCTCTTTCCGTGCAAATGGCCGAAGAAATATTGAAGAAAAGTATCACAGCTCAGGATCATGAAGCCATGGTCAAGGAATATATGGATAAGGTGGTGAACAAAAATTGATCAGCAATATTTCAAAACGATATGCTCGCGCTTTTTTTGAAATTGCCGAGGGAGAAAAAAAGCTGGAGCAGTATTTTAGCGAACTCAGGCAGTTTTCTTCAATTGTTGAAAGTAACAAAGATTTGGGAGGCTTTCTGGCCAATCCGGTCTTTGATCAGGAAAGTAAGAAAAAGGTACTCGATAAGATCATCGGAAAGTTGTCGCTTTCCAAGATGACGATCAATTTTTTAAATTTGCTGATCGATAAGAGAAGGATCGATGTCTTGCCCGATATCGAGACCTGTTACAGGCAGTTGATGGATGAAGTGCTTCAGAAAGTGAGAATAACCTTGAAGACGGCATTTCCTCTATCTGGTGAAATGCAGGATTACATAACAGCGAATTTGAAAAAAATGACAGGCCAGGAAGTTGAAGTCACTGTGGAAGATGACAAGAGCCTTTTGGGTGGCATAGTCATTGGTGTTGGTGATACGCTCTATGACGGCAGCATCAAAAACCAATTGAACAATATGAGGAATCTCTTAGGGGAGGCAAGATAAGACATGGAAGCAATCAAGGCGGAAGAAATTAGTCAAATTATTTCTGAGCAAATTAAAAGCTATGAAAAAAAGCTGGATATAAGCGAAACGGGAACTGTCTTGTCCGTCGGTGACGGTATCGCGAGAGTTTACGGTGTGCAAAACGCAATGGTTATGGAGCTTCTAGAATTTCCCGGCGGTATCCTGGGCATGGTTCTCAATTTGGAAGCGGATAACGTCGGCGTTGCCGTTCTTGGTGAAGTTACGCATATTAAAGAAGGCGATATCGTTAAAAGAACTGGTAAAATCGCGCAGGTTCCGGTCGGTGAAGCGTTACTTGGCCGTGTCATTGACGCGACGGGAGCACCGCTGGATGGTAAGGGTCCCATCGAATCTAACGAGTTTCGCCGTATTGAAATGGTTGCCCCCGGTGTTATTGCCCGTCAACCCGTTAATCAGCCGATGTACACAGGCCTCAAGGCCATTGACGCTATGACGCCCATCGGACGTGGCCAGCGTGAACTCATTATTGGTGACCGGCAGATTGGTAAAACGGCTATTTGCATCGACGCGATCATTCGACAGAAAGACACAGGTGTCAAATGTATCTACGTCGCCATTGGCCAGAAGAAATCCACCGTGGCGCAGGTTGTGGAAAAATTAAGGCAGCATGACGCGATGTCTTACACATGCATTGTTGCAGGTTGCGCGTCTGACCCGGCAACGCTTCAGTACATCGCAGCTTACGCTGGTTGCAGTATTGGTGAATATTTCAGAGATAAAAGCCAGGATGCATTGATTGTTTATGATGATTTGTCCAAACAGGCCGTTGCCTATCGCCAGATTTCATTGCTCTTACGTCGTCCTCCCGGGCGTGAAGCTTATCCCGGCGACATTTTCTATAACCACTCCCGTCTGCTGGAACGCTCAGCACGAGTGAGCCAGGAACTCGGCGGCGGTTCGTTAACGGCATTACCGATTATCGAGACTCAGGCAGGCGACGTATCGGCATATATTCCCACAAACGTTATTTCGATTACCGACGGCCAGGTTTATCTTGAACCGAGTTCGTTCTTCTCCGGTATCCGTCCTGCTATCAACGTTGGTTTGTCCGTGTCCCGCGTCGGCGGCGCTGCTCAGGTGAAAGCGATGAAACAGGTTGCCGGTACGCTGAAACTTGACTTGGCCCAGTTCCGGGAACTAGCGGCATTTGCCCAATTTGGTTCCGATCTGGACAAATCCACACAAGCGCAGTTGGATCGCGGTGTTCGTCTGGTTGAGTTGCTTAAACAACCACAATACCAGCCGATGTCACTGGGGCAGGAAATTGTCGTGCTGTTTGCGGGAACAAGGGGTTTTATTGATAAAATCGATGTTGATAAAGTCCAGATCTATGAAAAGCAGTTGTTGAGTTTTGTTGAAAGCAAGCATCCTGATATTCTGAAAGAAATAGAAGATAAGAAAATTATCTCGCCTGAATTGGAAAAGAAGATGAAGGATGCGCTGACTGCATTCGACTCCGTTTTTGTGGCGGAATAGATTATTAAACTAAAATTAAACAGTTGAGGAGAATTTTCAGTGGCCTCGCTTAAAGACATAAAAAGAAAAGTTAGCGCTGTTCAAAAGACAAAGCAGATTACACGCGCCATGAACATGGTTGCCGCGTCTAAGTTTAAATCGGCGCAGGCGAAAATGGAAAATTTCCGACCCTATGCCGGAAAATTTATGGATGTTCTTAACAGTGTTGCTTTGCGCGTGGATAGTTCGTCTCATCCATTGCTGGCGGTTCGTGACCCTAAGAAAATCAGAGTGATTTGTATGACGTCGGACCGGGGGCTTTGCGGTGGGTTTAATACCAACCTGATTAAAGCGACTGAAAGATTTTTACGGGATAAGGGAAAAGAAGGTAAAGACATCTCTCTGGTTAGCGTTGGTCGCAAAGGGAGAGATTTTTTCAGAAAAAAAGCAAATATTCTTGCGCAAAAGGTTGATATCTTAAGTAAATTTGACATGACATTGGCGGTATCTATTGCTGACGAAGTCATTACGCCTTTTATCAAAGAAGAATACGATGAATTGTATTTGATTTATAACCAATTTGTCAATGTTTCCGTTCAGAAGCCAACGGTCGTCCGGTTGTTTCCATTACCGTCGATTGGCCAGGACGCTGATATCGATGCTGATAAGCGTCTGGATTATACTTATGAACCATCGGATGAAGTGTTGCTGCATAAATTGCTGCCGATGTATGTCCATGTTTTAGTTTACCGTGCTCTTCTGGAAACGTCAGCTGGTGAAAATGGTGCGAGGATGGCTTCCATGGATAACGCAACCAGCAATTGCGAAGAACTGATCAGTACGCTGACTCTGAAAATGAATAAAGCAAGACAGGCGGCAATTACGGCAGAGTTAATGGATATCGTTGGCGGTACCGAAGCTCTGTCGAAAGGTTGATTTTTCTGCGGCAGGATGCCGCATGTAAAATATATTAATGCGACTATTTGTAAGGAGATAGTTATGAATATCGGAAAGATTGTTCAGGTTATTGGACCCGTTGTTGACGTGGCTTTTGAAGAGGGGAACCTTCCCAGCATTTTAAACGCTATTTTAATTACCAATCCCGCGATCAACGACAATGAAGATAATCTGGTTGTCGAAGTAGCGCAGCATTTGGGCGACAATGTTGTCCGCTGTATCGCCATGGATGTTACCGATGGTTTGGTTCGTGGTATGAAATGCAAAGATACGGGCGCTCCGATTACCGTTCCCGTCGGCAAATCATGCCTCGGCAGAATTCAGAACGTTGTTGGTCGTCCAGTGGATGGCCTGGGGCCCATCAATGCTGAGACTCAAATGCCGATTCACCGTCTATCTCCGACATTCATGGAGCAGGATACATCGGTTCACGTTCTGGAGACAGGCGTAAAAGTTATTGACCTTCTGGTTCCCTTCCCCCGTGGCGGTAAAATGGGAATGTTCGGCGGAGCTGGCGTCGGCAAGACCGTCGTTATGATGGAAATGATTCATAACATTGCCATGCACCACGGTGGTATTTCCGTGTTCGCGGGCGTTGGTGAAAGAACCCGTGAAGGAAACGATCTTTATCGGGAAATGCTCGAATCAGGTGTTATCAAACAGGCCGCTTTAATTTATGGACAGATGACTGAACCGCCCGGAGCACGCGCGCGAATTTCTTTGACCGCTCTGGCGAATGCGGAATATTTCCGTGATATTGAAGGACAGGACGTGCTTTTGTTCGTTGATAATATTTTCCGATTCACGCAGGCCGGTTCTGAAGTTTCCGCTCTGCTGGGACGTATGCCTTCGGCCGTCGGTTACCAACCGACACTGGCCCAGGATCTTGGTGAACTGCAGGAACGCATCACCTCAACAAACAAAGGCTCGATTACAGCCGTTCAGTGTGTTTACGTTCCCGCGGACGACTTGACCGATCCGGCGCCGGCAACCACCTTTGCGCATCTTGACGGAACCGTCGTTTTGTCCCGTCCGATTGCAGAGTTGGGTATTTATCCCGCGGTGGATCCTCTGGATTCAACGTCGCGTATTCTTGACCCGAATGTTATCGGTCAGGATCATTACATGGTTGCCCGCTCGGTGCAGGTAACGCTTCAGAAATATAAAGATTTACAGGATATTATCGCCATTCTGGGTATGGATGAACTTTCCGAAGCCGATAAATTGACGGTCAGCCGTGCCAGAAAGATTCAAAGATTCCTGTCGCAGCCCTTCTTCGTTGCCGCGCAGTTTACGGGAACAGAAGGAAAGTTTGTTTCCGTGGCCGATACCGTAAGGGGCTTTAAGGAAATTCTGGAAGGCAAGCATGATGAATTACCTGAGCAGGCTTTCTACATGGTTGGTGGCATCGAAGAAGCAGTAGAAAAAGCTCAAAAGCTTTCCTGATAAGCGAGGATTTCAATGTCGGATGAATTAATGCTTGAAGTTGTAACACCGGAAAAGATTGCTTTTTCCGGTATAGTGGATGAAGTGACCATTCCGGGAACAGAAGGCGAATTTGGAGTTTTGCGAGGCCATGAACCCTTTTTAACATCCGTGGATATCGGCGAGCTTTATTTTCTAGTTGCCGGCAAGAAAACAAATTATGCCGTCAATACCGGTTATGCGGAAGTGACAGGTAGTAAAGTCACAATATTAATTGAAACAGCAGAGCGAGCCGATGCAATCGATAAGGACAGAGCGGCTAGAGCAAAAGAAAAGGCAGCGGCAGGTTTATCGCAATTAACCAAAGAGCATGACGAGTACGAGAAAATGCGTTTAGCTCTTGCAAGGGCGATTAACCGGATTAGCGTTGCTGAGAAGTCCATGCAAGGCTAATCCGTCGCAATATAGATTAAAAAAGGCAGTTCGTTTCAATATGAACTGCCTTTTTTATTGTATAAGGTTAATCCCCGGTAACTCGAGGATGGTGATTATTATTCAACTGAAATATCGATGATCTGGAAATTACGCGTTCCTCCCGGCGTTTTCACAACAATTTCACTATCAATTTTCTTTCCGATCAATGCTCTGCCGATTGGGGATGTCACAGAAATTTTATTTTGATTGATATCCGATTCAAAAGGGCCGACCAACTGATATTTTATTTCTTCGCCATTGTCTCCATCGATATCAGCAATGGTCACAAAACATCCAAAAACAACTTTATCGTTGGTTATTCCTGATAAATCAATAATGTGGCAGGAAGCCAAATTGTTTTCCAGCTCCTGCGATTTGCCATACAGATGGGATTGACGTTCTTTTGCAGCAGCGTATTCCGCGTTTTCAGAAAGATCACCATGAGCGCGCGCTACTTCAATATCGCGCACGTTTTCAGGGATGGAAACATTTTTGATTGTCTCCAAATCCTTTTTTAACTTCTCAAAGCCCTCTTTAGTAATAGGCATCTTGTCCATAAATACTCCAGATTGTTTTACCTTGCTCTGACGTGATCTTATTGTTCAATCCCGCTCAAGCGGGACGAGCGTAATTCTCCGCAACTTGCCGCGATATGATAACGTTCATTTCATACCTCGACACCTTGCTTCGAGGTGTTTGATCAACAGGCAGGAACTTCATTGATTATTTTTTTAAACGAGAAAGAGCGTCGTGTCAAGAAACATCTCACTTTTTGTTTCGGGTATATATGAGTTTCACATGATCCCCGATAAATTTCACAGGACTCCATAGGCTGAAGTTGTGTTGTGTGAAGGTTTATGTTATTGAACGTCAGTCAGAATGCGACAGGAGATTTTAATAAGAATCATGCTGGATAAATACGATAGGGACATCAACTATCTGCGAGTTTCAATCACGGACCGTTGTAATTTGCGTTGCACATATTGCCGACCCAAGGAAGGAATATCGTTGAAAGGGCATGACGATATTCTCCGGTATGAGGATATCATAAGAGTTGTTTCCCAAGCGGTTAAAATGGGCTTGATCAAGATCAGGTTGACCGGTGGTGAGCCTTTAGTCCGCCGCGGTTTTGTTGAGTTTGCCAGAGATTTAAGAAAGATACCAGGCCTCCAGGATATCAGTTTAACGACCAATGGTATTCTATTGGATCAATATGCCGAAGATATTTTTAAAGCCGGGATCACCCGGATCAATATCAGCCTGGATTCCCTGGATAAAGACAAGTACTTCCAGGTAACCAGAGGGGGGAATCTGGACGATGTATTTCGCGGGATTGCCGCCGCGGAAAAGGCGGGTTTTTCGCCCATAAAAATCAACACGGTTGTGATGAATGGTTTCAATGATAATGAGGCTCTGGATTTCGCGCGATTGGCGCTCACAAAACCTTTTCAAATTCGGTTTATTGAGATCATGCCGGTAAGTTCGGTCAATGTTAATCAACCGGATGACTTTTTGCCTGCAAATCGGTTGTTTGAAACTATCAGTCAACACTTCAAGCTTGAACCTGTAGCGGGGAAGAAAAACAAGTCTGACGGTCCGGCCAAAATTTATAAGGTGAAGGGTGGATTAGGCGAGCTTGGCTTTATCAATCCCGTAAGCGACCATTTCTGCTCAACCTGCAACCGCCTGCGTTTGACGGCGGATGGGAAATTACGTGCCTGCCTGCTTAAGGATGAGGAAATCGATTTAAATGCAGCGCTTAGTCGTCATTGTGATGATGATCAGTTGGCCGGTCTTATCCATCAAGCAATATTGCTGAAGCCCGAGAAGCACGACCTGGATTGCACGGACAGGCATCTGAAAAAATGCCACCGCGATATGTCGGATATTGGTGGTTAAACAATACTTTGATGCAATAATTTCAATATTGAGTATAATAAAAAAGAATTGGTACACATATAAACCAATGCGCATATCAGCGGACAGCGTTGCGGAAAGAAATGAAGTCATGCATTGATTAAAAAGAGGTTGGCTCCATGTTGTTCGATCCACTTCAGGCCGCATCAGAGAATCAATGGCTCACAACGGAACTAGGCCGATACGTTTTTTCCCGGCAGGAAAAGTTAATTCTTGATTTGGTGTCTCCTGCCGCCGGTGAATCTCTGCTGGACGTGGGGTGCGGGGCGGGGAATTATCTACGTCTGTTCCAGCAGAAAAAATGTATCCTGACAGGGATTGACCCATCAGACTCCGCTTTGGCCTCAGCCAGAAATAAACTGGGGAGTCAATGCGAATTGGTTATGGGAAGTGCCACAGATCTTCCTTTTTCGGACAATGAATTTGATATCGTCACAATAATCAAAGGGCCGAAACCCTTTGATGACCCTGACAAAGTTATTGCGGAAGCCATCCGGGTCAGTCGCAGCCGCATTTTTATCGGCTTTTTCAATAAGTATTATTTTGCCGGAACAAAGCAATCGGTGCGGAAGCTCTTTGGCGTTCCCCTTACTTCTGACATGCGATTCTTCAGGATCGGCGAAATGCAGTCAATGATCAACAAAACAATGGCGACATCTTCTCTATTATGGGGTTCCGTAATTTATCTACCCGCTCCCTTCTATACCTTATTTTCTGAGCTGGAAGAACTATTCCCGACGCTGAAAAATCCATTGGGCGCATTTGTCGGTATGGTAATCCCGGTCAGATATACCTATCGAACTGTGCAAAATCCCATCATGAAGTCATTTGAGATGAAATCGAAAACACAGGCTGCCGCTCCGGAAGCCGTACGAGGTATGCTGCAGGAGGGAAAGCGATGATAATCGAAGCGATGCTTTATGAGAAACTGGATGATTCCCGGGTGAGATGCTTTTTATGCGCTCACCGCTGCAAAATAAACCCCGGGCGCCGCGGTTTGTGTGGTGTCCGGGAAAATAAAAATGGTATTTTGTATTCTCTCGTTTTCGGAACACTGATAGCTGAGCACGTTGATCCCATTGAAAAGAAACCGTTTTTTCATGTGTATCCCGCATCGCGATCCTACTCAATTGCCACGGTCGGCTGTAATTTCAGCTGCGATTTTTGCCAGAATCACGAAATATCTCAAATGCCTCGCTCTACACTCATGATTACGGGAGAAGATACGCCACCGGGAATTATTGTGGAGCGGGCCATAAATAGTTCCTGTAAAACAATTGCTTATACCTACACGGAACCAACGGTTTATTTGGAAACCGCCGTGGAAACCGCTAAAATCGCTTGTCAGGAAGGTTTGAAAAACCTGATTGTGACGAACGGTTTTATGACAGCGGAAGCTGTTGAAATAATCGCACCTTATGTTGTCGCCGCCAATGTGGATTTAAAATCCTTTCAGGATGAATTCTACAAAAAACAATGTGGTGCGAAGCTCCAGCCGGTTCTGGACAGCTTGAGAAAAATGAAGGATGTGGGAATCTGGCTGGAAATCACGACCTTGCTTATTCCCGGGCTAAACGACTCTCCGGAGGAATTAAAAGACATAGCAACTTTTATCGGCAGTCTTGGTTCGGAAACACCCTGGCATATCAGCAGGTTCCATCCGCAGTTCAAGATGCGCAATGTTTCCGCAACGCCTGTCTCCTCATTGCATCGCGCCTGTCATATCGGAAAAGAAGCAGGATTGAAATATGTGTATAGCGGTAATGTGCCTGGTGATGAAGGTGAAAACACCTATTGTTCACATTGTGATAAACTGCTAATTAACCGTTATGGTTATAGAATTATCGAGAATAACCTGACAGGACATTCTTGCCCTCATTGTGGGAAGGATCTGGAAGGCCTTTTTTAATCCCGCTACTGCGGGACGAGTTTGAAAGCATGCAGCGAGGTGGTTGATCAGGACATTTGCAATTGTGTCCCGCCTGGTATCCTTGAATAAATCCTCTGTTTTTGTCAGCCAATTTATTTATCTTAATACCGGTTTTTATAAAATCGCATTTTTCTTGTCCAAATGATTAAAACACTATATATTGTGGTATGATTTTTTCATGAATACATTTTGTTGTATTTTCACTTTACAAAGGAAATATCTTTTGTTAGGCTTTCCTAAAATTTAAACACTTCGATTAAAGATACGTTATGAAACTAAAACGGTTGGAGATATCAGGCTTCAAATCTTTCCGCGACAAAGTCGTCATTGATTTTTCGAAAGGCGTCAATGCGGTTGTCGGTCCCAATGGCTGCGGGAAATCAAATGTGGTCGATGCAATCCGCTGGGTCATGGGTGAGCAGCGAGTCAAAGCATTGCGCGGAAAGAAAATGGACGACGTGGTCTTTAACGGTAGTGAAGACGCTGCTGCTGTAAGTATGGCGGAAGTGGTCATGACGCTGGCGAGCACAGGATCAACTTTCCCGGGTGTGTATGGTGAATTAACGGAAGTATCCATTTCACGGAAAGTCATTCTGGATGGTGAAAGCGAATATTGTATTAATCGCGTGCCCTGTCGCCTGCTCGACATTAAAGAATTCTTTATGGGCACGGGCGTCGGCGCCCGGACTTATTCACTGGTAGAGCAAGGTTCCGTAGCCAATCTGGTGGAAGCCAAACCGGAAGACCGCCGTTTGTTTATTGAAGATGCGGCCGGAGTGTCCAAATACAAAAGTCGCAAAGAGGCCGCCGTTCGCAAGATGGAGGCAACCAAGCAGAATATTTTACGCCTCAATGATATCCACAAAGAAGTCAAAACCCAGCTCAACGCCATCACCCGGCAGGCAAAAAAAGCTGAACAGTACAAAGAGATAAAACTGCGTCTTAAAGATACGGAACTGATTTTGTCCCAACAGGGCTTCGCCAAACTGGCCGAGAAAAATGCCGCGCTGCAAGATGCTCGTGGTCAGTTATCCGATCAGGCTGAAACCATCAAAGCCCAAATGGAGGCAAAGGAATCCGCGCTGGAAGAAATGAAGGCGAAACTGCTGGAAAACGATGAACAAATCAGTAGCCATCAAACTGAACTCTATGAAATTAAGAATTCGATTAATATCAAGGAAAAGAACATTGAATTTTCGCGTCGTCGGATGACGGAAGCTGCGGAGCGCAAACAAAAGAATCAGGCTGAAATAGATTTAATGGAGCATAAGAAGTCGTCTCTGATTGTTGAGATTGATAATCTGCAGAAAAAAGCTACGGACGCTTTCAATCAGATGACCCAGCTGCAAACTGAACTGGATGAAGGGCAGCAGGAGATTCAAGGGCTTCTGGAAGGCGATCGGGAAATCAACAGCCAGCTGGAAGAACATAAAATACGTTACATTGATGTCATGCAGGACCTGGCCAAGTTCAATAATATCATTGCCAGCCTCAACAAAAACATGGAGGATTTCAAGAAGCGTGAGGAGAGGGAAAACCGTGAAATTGAGCAGGACCGCAGCAGGCTTGCCGAACTGACGGATAAACTGCAATCGCTCACAGCGGGTCTCGCGGCGGAAGAAGAAGAAAGCTCGCGGCTTGCAGAGCAGAAAGAAACCACCGCCGACGAATTAGAAAGAGCCAAATCGGATTTGCAGATGGTTGAAGAACGAATCATGCAAATCAAGGAAGAGACGGGCGGTAAGTCGTCGCGTATGCAGTCGCTCATGGAATTTCAGGCCGCCTTTAAATGGTCAAATGATGGTGTAAAGAAGGTCATTGAGACGCAGGAAGGACCGGATACATTTTACGGGGTGGTGGCCGATCACATTAACGTGCCGCGCGAATATGAATCAGCGGTAGAAGCGGTGTTGGGCGATAAGCTGCAATATGTCGTCGTGAAAAATCAGGAAGAAGGCGTCCGGGCCATTGACTATTTAAAAAGTTACCAGTTGGGCCGGGGCAGTTTTGTACCCTTCGAATTGCGCGGCAATTATGCTGAAACATACGGTGCCGAGCATCTCCTGGAAGCGGAACCGCTGTTACATAAAGTGGCCGTCAAGGAAGAATTCAAGCAGATAGCCGATTGTCTGTTGGGGGATGTTTTATTAACGCCGTCGATTGCTACTGGAATTAATCTGTGGAAGAAAAACGGTTTTCGGGGCACTTTTGTGACGCCGGAAGGCGATACCATCAGTCCGCACGGCGTGTTAACCGGAGGCAGTGGATCGGCCGTGGAGAAAAGTCTGCTGGCAACGAAAAGAGAGATTACGGAACTGGAAAAGGAAGTTTCCAAACTTTCCGTCGAGCTGGAAGATCAAATTCAGGAAAAGAAGAAACTGGTTTCAGCGATCGCCCGTTGGGATGAAGAACTTACCGGATTGAAAAACAAAGCACATCGGCTGGAAATAGATATTAACAGCCGTAAAAAGGATATGGAGCGGTTTGAAGATGAAGCGGGACGATTGAAACAGAGAATCACCGTTCTCGAATACAATCGTCAGAATATTAAAACGGAAGAAGCTCAGGCTGAACAAAAATTACATGAGATCAAAGCTGATGTTCTCCAGAAAGAAGCAGTGGAAAAAGAGCTCAACGAAATCATCTCCGTATTTAATGGCCGGCGGCAGCAATCGCGGGCGGCCATTGACGCGCAGGAGAAGCGTCTGACGGAGAAAAAAGTTCTGCTGGCCTCTCTGGCGGAGAAGAAGGAAGCGGATGTGAGAACCGCTGCCCGGTTGCAACATGATCTCAGCGTCAATGAAAGCGAAGTTGCGCGCAAACAAGAAGAGATTGTTTCCAGTGAAAGCCAGATGAACGACTTGACTTCAGCCGTTGAAGCGGATCAGACGGCCCTGCAAGAGTTTTATCAAAAGTTGGCATCCTGCGAAACGGTGCTGGCCGAAATGAAGGAAAAGCGTGCGCAGGAAGACACGCTGCTGAAAGTTCAGGATAACGAGATTCGAGACGTCAAAAAGAAGCTCGATGATTTGCGCCGACAAGTGAATGAACTGGAAATGCAGTGTCGCGAAGCGGCCTTAAATATCGAGAATCTGCAAAAAGCTGTCGCCGAAAAACATAATGTTGATTTGACGGCTATGATGGTGGACTTCACGACAGTGGGCGATGACAGAATTGCCGAACTGGCTGCCCTCCTGGAAAAAGACAAGCAGACGATTGACAATTTCGGCGAAGTGAATCTGCTGGCACTCAATGAATACGCAGAGCTTGATCAGCGCAATCAGTTTTTGACAACGCAGTTAGCCGATCTTAATGAATCTCTGGCTTCCCTGCAAAGGACTATTACCCGAATTAACAAAATATCCCGTGAAAGATTCGCCGAAACCTTTGCCGCCGTCAATGAATGTTTCAAAAAGACTTTTGCCCATATTTTCCCGGGTGGACGCGGCGAACTGCTGCTGACCGATGAAAGTGACCTGTTGGAAACCGGCGTGGATATTGATATCCAGATTCCGGGTAAGAAAGCGCAAAGCGTCAGCCTGCTTTCCGGTGGTGAAAAATCACTGGCGGCTATTGCACTGATTTTCGCTATTTTACTTTACCGCCCGACACCTTTCCTGATTCTGGACGAAGTTGATGCGGCGCTTGACGATGCGAATACCAATCTGTTTAACCGCTTGGTCAAGGAGGTTGCCGAACAATCACAGGTCATCATGATTACGCACAACAAGAGTACAATGGAAGTCGCCGAAACACTTTTCGGCGTGACCATGCAAAAGCAGGGTATATCGTCCGTGGTCTCTGTCAATCTGAACTAATCCAACTTCTGTTTGCAGGGAACGGTCTTGTGACCACCCAGTCGGGTGGCAAGACCGTTCCCTGCATGTTTTAGTCCAAATGAACTAATCCATTCCTTTACTTTAGGAAAGAAAATCGCTATGAATATTAAGGATGGTTTATGCTGCTTCGGGCGATTGGCCTCTCAGAGGACGGTTTGCAGACCATTCAAGATGATCATTTAAGAAAGGAATTTGTAGTTAAGTGGGTTTATTTGACAAATTAAAGGCAGGACTGACCAAGACGCGTAATGTCCTGACAAAGAGTCTGGACAATCTTGTTTTTGGCAAAAGGGTTCTGGATCAGGCCCTTTTTGACGAGCTTGAAGAGCTGCTGATTTCAGCTGATATGGGTCCTCAGTTTACGTATGATTTGATTGATGATGTTAAGCAGAGGGTCAAGCGGAAGGAACTGCAGGATGCTTCGCAAATCAAAAAGGTTATGCAGGAACGCATGATCGCGATATTACAACAGATGGAAAAACCATTGGTGATTCCCAGGAATCAGCCCTTTGTCATCATGGCGATTGGCGTTAACGGCAGCGGTAAAACAACCACCATTGGTAAATTGGCCAATTCACTACACAACGATGGTCATGAGATATTACTGGTCGCCGCCGATACTTTTCGGGCGGCAGCCATCGAGCAACTGGAAGTGTGGGGAACCCGCGTCGGTGCTCCCGTCATTAAGCAGAAAATGAATGCCGATCCCGCAGCCGTTGTTTTTGACGCAGTTGGCAAGATTAAAGCTGGTTTTAACGGTGTCGTTATTGTGGATACCGCGGGCCGCCTGCATACCCGGACTAACCTGATGGAAGAACTGAAAAAGGTTAAAAGAGTCATCAGTAAGGAGATGCCTGGCGCGCCACATGAGATATTGCTTGTGTTGGATGCCACAACAGGCCAAAATGCCCTGATGCAGGCTAAAATGTTTAACGAGGATATCGGTGTTACCGGTATCGTGCTTACCAAACTCGACGGAACGTCCAAGGGCGGCGTGGTGGTCCGTATTGCCGGTGAATTGGGGCTCCCGGTGCGTTTTATCGGCGTTGGCGAAGGACTCGATGATTTGCGAACCTTCGATAGCAAAGATTTTACGGCTGCTCTTTTAGATTAACACGTGGCAATTCATGATAAATAAAATATTTGCCATCGGAGATATCCATGGCTGCTTCGATAAGCTCCGGCATCTTGTCCGGGACATCGCAGCCGATCCGGTAAACGATACACTGGTTTTTATCGGCGATTATATTGACCGAACAGGCGAAGGCCGGGACGTGGTCGATTATGTTTTGGAGATTAAAAAGAACTATCAAAAAGTGATCTGTCTTTGCGGGAATCACGAATCCATGCTGCTTCGCTATCTGGAAGGACTGGATGAGGACATGTATCTGGCGAACGGTGGCATGATGACGCTCAATGCCTACGGGATATCCCGCGCGGATGCCCCGCGCGAAAGAAAAGTAAAAATTCCCACGGATCATCTGGGTTTTTTTAAATCGCTTTTGCCGTATTACGAAACGGATCAATTCATATTTGCGCATGCCGGCTTGCGTCCCGGGATACCACTTGCAGGCCAGACTGCCTATGACTTGATGTGGATCCGGCAGGAGTTTATTGATTCCGACTATGATTTTGGGAAACGAGTCGTTTTCGGACATACTCACTTTAGCGCGCCTCTGAATACCGCTAATAAAATCGGTATTGACACCGGCGCGGTTTACGGCGGTAGACTCACCTGTGTGGAGTTGCCGACATTAAAATTTTATCAGGTATAAAAATGAAAATTATCGAATGTGTGCCGAATTTCAGCGAAGGATGCGATTTGGATAAAATCGAATCGATTGCCAACGTATTAAAGGCGTTTTCCAATATCCGTCTGATAGACTACAGCGGAGACAGTGATCATAACCGGAGCGTATTCACGTTTCTGGGAAAATCGGAAGATGTATTGGAAGCAGCGCTGGCCGCATCGGGTAAGGCCCTGGAGCTAATTGACATGCGCAAACAGACCGGTGTCCATCCGCGGCTGGGTGCTGTTGATGTCGTGCCCTTCATTCCGCTGGGGAAAACAAAAATGGCCGACGCCGTTGATCTTGCTCATCTCTTTGGTAATCAATTATATGAACGATTCGGAGTGCCCGCTTACTTTTATGGCCATGCGGCGTTGATTCCCGAGCGCAGCGAATTGGCGAATGTCCGGCGTGGCGGCTATGAGGCACTGGCGGTAAAGATGTCCAATCCTGACGACGCTCCGGATGCCGGAAAGCCCGTATTTAATGCTCGCGCAGGCGCAACAGCAGTGGGCGCGCGCGAACTGCTGGTGGCTTATAATATCAATCTGGATTGTAGTGATTTGAGATTGGCACAAAAAATCGCATCTCTTATCCGGGAAAAAAGCGGTGGGCTCCCGCACGTACGCGCAATTGGCGTCATTTTGAAAAGCAGGCACCTGGCGCAGGTATCGATGAATCTGACGAATTGTAAAGAAACACCTCTGAAAGTAATTTATGAAAAGGTGGAGGCGCTTGCAGCCGAACGTGGTATTGAAATCCTGGAGTCGGAATTGATTGGACTGGCGCCAAAATGTGCTTTTGTCGGCACGAAACCGCAAAATTTGAAGCTGGTAAACTTTGATAAAGACCGATTACTGGAAACGCATCTGAAGGATTTTGCAGGTAAGTGACACGCCGGAGATTGACAGCCTGTGCAAAGAATGTTAAATCGCCGCATCCTGCGGGAATATAAAAACAAGGTTGCCCCTGTAGCTCAGTAGGATAGAGCGACAGATTCCTAATCTGTGGGCCGCGTGTTCGACTCACGCCAGGGGCACCAGTAAAATCAATGATGTATCGTCAGACGGCAAATACCGGCAACCTCACACTCTTCCCTCTATACCATTAAAATAGGTTATACTACTTCATTCACCCCTGTAATAATTCTTATTGACAAGCCTGTCTGGATAAGTTAATTACTACAATAAAGATAGTAATAGTAGTAATTATACATGGGGCTGGATATGAAACTTTCCACAAGGACGAGATATGGGGTCAGATTAATGGTCGCACTGGCTCTAAATTATGGAAAAGAACCTGTATTTCTTAAAGATATTGCAAAAGGTGAAAATATTTCCGAGAAGTACTTGAGCTTAATTATCATCCCCCTGAGGAGGGTCGGCTTGGTTAACTCCGTTCGGGGGGCACGCGGAGGATATAATCTCGCAAAAGAACCTTCGCAGATCACCTTAAAGGAAATTGTGGACGTTTTGGAAGGAGACTGTTCTCTTGTTGATTGTGTGAAAAATCCTTCCTCCTGTTCAAGGGTGTCGATTTGCGCCAGCCATGACATCTGGGAAATAATCGGAAATAAAATTTCAGAGACCTTAAGTTCGATTACTTTAAATATGCTGGTAAAGATGAATCAGGAAAAAGCGGGAAATATAATGATGCAGGATATCTGAACTTGAAAGAATGCCGGAGCCCGGGTGATTATGAAACGAGTTTCCATGCGATTCTATCCGGCAAGTCTTGATAACGGGGAACGTATAGAGCATATGGATAAAAAAGTTTTGGTAGCCATGAGTGGCGGTGTTGATTCATCCGTTGCGGCCATGTTGCTAAAAAAGGAAGGATATAATGTTTCCGGTGTTACGATGTGCTTAGGCATTGTTGCAGAAGGAGACAGCGCAAGATGTTGCGGTGCCGACGCGATTGATGACGCGAAAAGAATATGTGACCGGCTTGAAATTCCCCACTACGTTTTTGATTATGCGGCCCAGTTGGAGGATAAAGTCATCGCGAAATTTATCAGCGAATACAGAAAAGGAAGGACACCCAATCCCTGCGTCGAATGTAATCGTCATCTCAAATTCGCGAGCCTGCTGGATAAAACACGGGTGCTTGGATTTGATTTTCTGGCAACAGGTCATTACGCGTTCATCGGAAAGAATGAAGACGGCTATTTTCTCAAGAAGGCGAAGGATAAAAAGAAGGATCAGACATATTTTCTTTACCCGATTCCTTACGAGAAACTGGGAAACATATTGTTCCCCCTGGCCTCTCTGACCAAGGATGAGGTGAGGGAAATGGCGAAAAAAGATTTGCTGCCTGTCGCGGAAAAGCCTGAGAGCCAGGATATATGCTTTGTAACACAGAAAAATTACCAGGAGTTTCTTTCGGGCAGGGTGAAAGAATTAAACCCGGGCCCGATTGTGGACATTCAGGGAAAGATGCTGGGCAAGCATCGGGGAATTATATTTTACACCATCGGCCAGCGTGGCGGTCTGGGGATCAGCCACAAAACGCCTTTGTATGTTGTATCCATTGATCCCCTGGAAAACCGTATTGTCGTCGGTGAAAAGAAGGATTTGATGGCGAAGGGGCTTCTTGCCGGTGAAATAAATATGTTTACCAAATTCTGGCCTCAGCAAGTGTACGCGAAAATCAGATACCGGAAAAAAGAGGCGCTCTGCGAAGTAACCGCCGAAAACGGCGGGCTGAAAGTGATATTTGCTGAAGAACAGGAAGCCATCACTCCCGGCCAGTCCGTTGTGTTTTATGACCAGGACCGTGTTCTGGGGGGCGGAACAATAGAAGAGGTTTTACATGGAACTTGTTGAAAAGATTAATCGTTTGAAAAAAGAGAAAAATGCCGTGATCCTGGCGCACAATTATCAACTGCCCGAAGTTCAGGACATTGCGGATTACGTGGGCGATTCTCTAGGACTCAGCATCCAGGCATCAAAGACGACCGCGGATGTCATTGTGTTTTGTGGCGTCTATTTTATGGCCGAAACAGCGAAGATCCTTTCGCCGGGAAAAATCGTTCTCATCCCGGACAGGAATGCGGGCTGTCCGATGGCGGACATGATTACAGCCGAAGAGCTGCGTAAATTGAAGTCAGAGCATCCCAAGGCAAAAGTACTTTGTTATGTGAACACAACAGCAGAGGTGAAAGCCGAATGTGATGTCTGTTGCACCTCAGGGAATGCCGAAAAGATTGTCCGGGAGAATTTTCAGAAGGATGACGAGATTATTTTTGTACCCGATCAGTATCTTGCCCATTACATATCGACCCGGATCGGGCGGGATTTTATCATCTGGAAAGGCTATTGCCCTGTCCATTTGAAAATACTTCCGGAAGATATTGCAAGGAAAAAAGCGCTTTATAAAAATGCTGAAGTCCTTGTTCATCCGGAATGTCCGCCGGGCATTACAGCTCTGGCCGATCAGGTCTTATCCACGGAAGGTATGTGCCGTTACATCAAAGAATCGAAAGCAAGGGAATTTATCATCGGTACGGAAATCGGCATCCTGCACCGCATGAAGAAGGAAAACCCCGATAAAATATTTTATCCGGCATCGGATCGGGCGACCTGTCCAAACATGAAACGGACCACGCTGGAAAAAGTTTTATGGTCACTGGAGGAAATGGGGTTCGAAGTTACCGTGCCCCAGGATATCATGAATAGGGCAAGCACCTGCCTGAAAAAAATGATTGAGTCCAAACCATAAAAAATGCTGTGAAGCTAAGGGAGATATATCATGAGTAAAATAGATACGAAATTAAAAATAGAAACTCTGGCCCTGCATGGCGGCCAGGAAGCGGACCCGACAACGGGATCGCGTGCCGTTCCCATATATCAGACAACCTCCTACCAGTTCAAAGACACCGAACACGCGGCCAATCTTTTCGGCCTGAAGGAATTCGGTAATATTTATACACGGCTGATGAATCCAACAACCGATGTCTTTGAAAAAAGAATGGCCCTTCTCGAAGGCGGCGCAGGCGCGCTGGCGGTGGCCAGCGGTTCTTCAGCCATCACGTTAGCGCTTCTCAATATCGCCCAGGCCGGAGATGAAATTGTTTCGGCGGACAACCTCTACGGGGGAACCTATAACCTTTTCCACTATACTTTCGCCCGTCTCGGGATCACCGTCAAGTTTGTGAAATCGAACGACCTTGATGCAATACAGAAAGCAATTACACCGAAGACGAAAGCAATTTATGCGGAGTCGATCGGCAATCCGAAACTTGATGTAGCCGATGTCGAAGGAATTGCCGGTGTTGCCCATAAAAACGGGGTCCCTTTTATTTTGGATAATACCGTTTCACCCTACCTGCTCCGTCCCATAGATTTCGGGGTTGATATTGTTGTTTATTCGGCTACCAAATTTATCGGCGGACATGGGACGTCACTGGGCGGAGTGATTGTTGATTCGGGAAAATTCGACTGGACCAACGGTAAGTTTCCATTGATTGCCGATCCTGATCCAAGCTATCACGGCATCAGTTTTGTGGAAGCTTTGAAGCCCATGGGTAATATTGCTTACATCACGAAAGCTCGTGTATGTCTTTTGCGTGATTTGGGACCGGCTCTCTCGCCGTTCAATTCTTTCCTTTTTCTGCAGGGGTTGGAAACCATCCATTTGAGAATGCCCCGTCATGCGGAGAATGCCCTGGCCGTGGCTGAATATCTGGAAAAACATCCGAAATCCGGTTGGGTCAACTATCCGGGACTTACGTCCAGTCCGGAGCAACCACGGGTGAAGAAGTATCTGCCGAAAGGCGCGGGGGCCATTATCGGATTTGGAATCAAAGGCGGCGCCCAGGCGGGTAAGAAGTTCATCGAATCCCTGGAGCTAATCTCTCATCTGGCAAATGTGGGCGACGCGAAAACGCTGGCGATCCAACCGGCAACCACAACGCACCAGCAGCTTTCCGCGGAGGAACAGTTGGCCACAGGCGTGACGCCGGATTTCATTCGGCTGTCCATAGGCATCGAACATATTGACGACATTATTGCCGACATCGAGCAGGCTTTGGGGAAGATATAGGTTCAAGGTGAAAGGAAAAAGGTTAAAGAAGGAGACCGACCATGAAAAAAATTTATGAAGACAACTCGAAGTCCATCGGCAATACACCCCTCGTCAGATTAAATCGTGTGACGGACGGCGCGAAAGCGATCGTGCTGGCGAAAATCGAGGGCCGCAATCCCGCCTACTCCGTCAAATGCCGGATCGGTGCGGCGATGATCTGGGATGCGGAAGAAAAAGGCCTGCTCAAGCCCGGTGTTGAGATCATCGAGCCGACCAGTGGCAACACTGGCATTGCACTGGCCTATGTCGCAGCGGCGCGCGGCTACAAGCTCACACTGACCATGCCGGAAACGATGAGCATCGAACGCAGGCGGGTGCTGGCAGCCTTTGGCGCGAATCTGATATTGACACCCGGTGTGGAAGGCATGAAAGGCGCAATTAATAAAGCCGAAGCGATTGCCACCTCCGACCCGAGAAAATATTTTCTGCCGCAGCAGTTTAAAAATCCGGCCAATCCGGCGATTCACGAAAAAACCACTGGCCCCGAAATCTGGAACGACACGGAAGGTGCGATTGATGTCCTGGTATCAGGTGTCGGCACAGGCGGGACGATTACCGGCATTTCCCGATATATTAAAAAGACCATGGGTAAAAGCATTCAATCCGTGGCAGTGGAGCCCAAGGAAAGTCCCGTCATCAGCCAGAAGCTGGCCGGTCAGGATTTGAAACCGGGACCCCACAAGATTCAGGGCATCGGCGCGGGCTTCATTCCGGACACACTGGATTTAACAATGGTTGACCGCATTGAACAGGTGGACAGTGTGGAAGCCGTGGAATTCGCCCGAAGGCTTGCCAAAGAAGAAGGCATGTTGGTGGGCATTTCCTGCGGCGCTGCTACTGCTGCTGCCGTGCGATTGGCCAAACAGGCCGAGTTCGCTGGCAAGACCATCGTAGTCATTCTGCCGGACGCGGGAGAACGATATCTTTCAACGGTGCTTTTCGAGGGAATCGGCACATGAGATTCAATGCCATTTCGCCTGCCCCAAGGTTCAACCCTTCGCCTTCAGAGTGCTCAAAGCGCAGGACAAGTTACCGTTTCTCGCGGGTGAGGGGCTGGAAAATCTCCAATAAATAGACTGTGTGATTAAAATGAAGAAAATTAAAGACGAAAAAACTAACAATAATTCCGTCTGCGTTGTGGAAACGCAGTATTACACCTTCGCTGAACTGGGCAGGGAACATAAATTTGAAAGCGGAGAGACGCTGGGCCCCATTACTCTTGCTTATGAAACGTACGGTACATTGAACAAGGATAAATCAAATGCGATTCTTGTCGCGCATGCCCTTTCCGGCGATGCACACGCGGCGGGTGTGCATCTGGGGCAGGAAGATACCGGCTGGTGGGATAACATGATCGGTCCGGGCAAGGCCTTTGATACCGAGCGGTATTTTATCATTTGCTCCAATGTTATTGGCGGCTGTAAAGGTTCTACCGGACCTTCTTCCATCAATCCGGCTACCGGTAAACCTTACGCACTAAACTTTCCGTTTATTACGGTGGCCGATATGGTTCATGCCCAGCGACATCTCATTGATTATTTAGGGATCAACAAACTGTTGTGCGTTGCCGGTGCTTCCATGGGAGGGATGCAAGTCCTCCAGTGGGTGGCCTCCTACCCGGATCGGGTGAAATCGGCCATCCCGATTGCCACGACACTGAAGCATTCTCCCCAGCAGATTGCTTTCAACGAAGTGATCCGGCAGTCCATCATGGCTG
>CAYULE010000005.1:29389-33843 GCA_964445385.1 uncultured Smithella sp. | reverse complement strand
ACGATATAGGTCTGCACGGTATCATCTGCAGCTATGACTGTATAGATGACCGGATGGGAAAAGTTATTGGCGGTGATCCCGCTTTGCTGAACCGTTGAACCCACTTTAACGCTGGCGCCGTTGGTGGTGAAGGTGGCCGTAAGATTCGTCACATTGGTGCCGTAGGGCATGGTGACGGCGATCGTTTTTGCCGTTTCATTGATTGTTCCGGCAACCCCGTTCACGGAAAACGTCGTCATGGATTTCAGGGCTGAGGCTGGCATCGGCAGGGGATCACTGCTCCTGCTGCAACCCACCATAACCATCAGCAACACAACGGCCAATACCATGTATATTTTTTTCATTATCCCCGCCTTTAATGAAAAGTTTTGATTAGTGCTAACCTTTCTTTTTGATTTGAATTAAATTGGGGTAATAAATAGCGACATGATCAATACGCGTCAAGGAAAATATGAATCCGGCCTGTTTAATGTTGCGGACAAACATCTCAAAAAAAAGGGAAACCGAAGGCGCCCTGATATTTTCTCAGCTTGGTTCAAGCTTGCATCTTGAACCGTAAAATTCTGAAGCAACCAGCATGGTTGCTTCAGCAAGGAACGCAAGGCGGCGCTGATTGTGGCGGACTGTTCGGGGAACAATCCCTACAATAGGTTGTTGGGCGCGTTTCCCAAACGCGCCGAATGTTTGCACCTGCCTTCTCGAAGCCCTTCTTTGAGAATCAGAACAAGAAACCCGCAGGCCTTAATTGCTTCCTGCGGGTTTCCCGTGAGTTCAAGCAGATTACCAAACATTTCTGCTTCTTTATTTTTCGGTTCCGGCGTCCTAACGCCGAACCAAAACATTTTTACTGCACAGACTCATCAGCCATCAGGCCTTCTCAGTATCCTCCCGTAAGGTCTCCAAAATAAAACTTTCCAGCGTCCGGGAATCCGCCAGACCGAGCATTCTGTTCTTTTCTTCTCCCTTCAGAAAAATCACGAAGGTAGGAGTTCCAGGAATATCAAGTTTATTTTTGAAATATTCCGTAAAAGCTTCCGCCAGAAAACCGACCTTAAGCCATGAACTGTGATGTCCTGCGATATCTTCCATGAGCTTCAACTGGCTCGAGAAATCATCGTCACGCGGCATGCACAGCAAAAGGACAGGCTTGCCGGCCGAAAGCACTTCATCCATGAAATTATCAGGTCTGATCAGATGAATTAAGTTTTGCATTGTTTAACCCTCATGGCTTCCAGCCTTTAAGGATCAGGCTATGTTATTCCCGTTCAGGGCAGCGGATCTTTCTCTTTCCATATCCGCACCAACCCGTTTGGCCGCCCTCCACCAGACGAAAGCCGCCGCTACACCAAAGAGTGATGCAACATAAAGGCCGTAGACAATTCCCTGATATCCTCCCCCGAACACATCGGAGAGTTTGCCGACCATGGCGGGACCGAAAGCGCCGCCAAAAAGCATCATGCAAAAATAAGCCGCGCCGGAAGCCAGTCCTTTTTGTTCAGGACGCACAACATCCTGCGTCGAGGCCATAACAGCGGGATTGGGCATACCGCTTGCGATTCCGTAAACACAGAGCATCACGAAAGAGAAAATCATCATCCCTTTACTGTTGATATTATGAACGGTCAGGAAGGCCAGCCAGAGAGCCGCCGACGCCGCAAATATCCCGACTGCCGCCAGTTTCATGCGTCCACCCGTACTTTTCGACTGCCATCTATCGGCAAATAGCCCGCCGAGAATCGGGCCAATCAAAGTCAGAATGGAAAGAGCGCCGGCTACCAGACCTGCTTTAGCTTCGTTGATACCGTAGGCCCTCATTAGCAAAGCGGGAAGCCAGGTCAGATATGAAAAAACAACGACGGCAAAGAAACCGTAGCCTACGTAAATCAACCGCAGGGATCGATTGGCAAACAATGATTTCACGTTTTGAACAAAAGAAGGGGTTGCAGAGGCCCCCGGATCTTTTTTAATAGAATAATCCTGCATAAAAAAGGCTAAAACACCGAGAATGATTCCCGGAACAGCAAAAACATAAAAAGCCGTTCTCCAGCCGCCGAAATGGACGGAAACATAACCGCCTGCCACCATGCCGACCAGAATTCCCACGGTAATAAATGTGTTGAAAATACCGATTTTTGCCGCTCTCTTTTCCGGAGGATAAGATGCCGCGATCAATGCCGTGCCGCCGGCGCCAAAGCCTGATTCGCCAAGGCCGACACCTAACCGGGCCGCAATCAATTGACCGAAACTGCCGCTGCATCCGGTAAACATGGTGAATGCGCTCCAGGCAAAGGCCATCAGCCCGATCATTTTCTTTCGGCTCCATTTATCAATCCAATGAGAAACAGGTACGACAAATAATAAAACGCCAAGATAAAACATGGTGTTGGCAAGGCCGGCCTGAAAATCGGTCAGCCCCAGATCAACTTTCATGGGCTGCAGCACGGCAGCCATAATCTGCCTGTCCATGTAGTTAACCATAAACAATAAAGAACAAATAACCATGACATAGGTTGCTTTGGGACCTCCCACTTGAAAATCCGGTGACTTTTGATCTTTCATTCCTACTCCCCCTTTTTATTTTTTTTGGGTGAAAGGGATACTGATTTGCATACCCGATCTTGACCCAAATTTGCTCAACGCTAATGCGGATAGCATGCCAGGGGATGACGCGCGCGAACTCAACAAATATGGTCAATAATATTGATATTCTAAAAGATGTACTCTGAAGATGGGAAAGTATTTTAGTTGTGGCATGCCACAATATGTGCTGTCACAATATGTGTCATGCCACAATTGGATTAGACAGATGGATCGATGTGCAGTAATTCCAGTTTGCGATATAACGTTCTGCGATTAATCCCCAGCAGATGTGCCGCCTTCGTTTTGTTCCAGCGCGCTTTGGTCAGGGCATCGAGTATCTCCTGGGATTCGAGCGCCACCGGCGTACGGGTAACGGATGCAGAAGACTTGCCCGGTCTGCCGAGCTCCCGAATTTCCGTCGGTAAATCATCGATTGTTATGACTCTGCCATGGCAGATGATAAACGCATGCTCAATGACGTGTTCCAATTCCCGAACGTTGCCCGGCCATGAATAATTCATAAAGATCTGAAGCACTTCATTGGACACACCTTCTATCTTTCTGTTGAATCGTTCATTGAAGATACGGCACAAGTGTTCAATAAAAAGCGGCATGTCTTCCATCCGGTCACGAAGAGGCGGCAGGGCAACTTCTACAACTTTCAAACGGTAATAAAGGTCCTCCCGGAACTCTCCTGCATGAACTTTTTCTTTGAGGTTCTTATTCGTACAGGCAATGACCCGGACATCCGCCTTCTGAGGCTCTGAATCACCCACCCGTTCAAACGTTTTTTCCTGAAGAACCCGCAGCAGTTTCAGTTGGATAATCGGTGAAATATCGCCAATTTCATCCAGCAGGAGCGTGCCGCCGTTTGCCGCCTGAAAACGACCCTGCTTGTCCTTGATCGCACCAGTAAAGGCTCCTTTGATGTGCCCGAAAAGCTCGGATTCCAAAAGGCTTTCCGTCAGGGCGGAACAATTCACGGCGATGAAGGGTTTGAAGGCCCGCTGACCACTGTAATGAAGCGCCCGGGCAACAAGCTCCTTGCCCGTGCCGCTTTCTCCGGTAATCAAAACCGTGGTTTCCAGATTGGCAAGATCCTCCAGCAACCGGTATAAATCCTGCATTTTCTTACTACGACCGATAATATTTTGAAACTGATGCCGCTCACGCAACTCTCTTTCCAGATCCCTAAGAAGAGTAATATCCCGGATGACGAGAACGGCCCCCAGATACTGACCATTTGCATCCCGAAGCGGTGCGCTGGTTACGCTGACCAGCTGCTGCTGGCGCTGCTGATGATTACACTCAATGCGATATTCCCGGATGGTCGATTTCTTTTCAAGGGTTTGTTTGATGACATTACTGCAGGATTGACTGCAGTGGGTCAGACATTCCAGAAAGGGTTTGCCGACCATCTCGCCAACTTTCAGACCGCAAATGGTTTCCGTGGACTGATTGGCTTCCATAACAGCTAATGTCATGTCCACCGTGACGATCGCCTCTTTAACACTGCCGAAAATGGCTTCCAGGCGGCTGCGGTGTTCGGCCAGTTCTTTTTCCACTTTCCTGCGATCCGTGATATCCCGGCTGACGGATCGAAAACCGATTATGTCGCCCTGGGCATTCCGGATGGCCGAGCCTGAATCTTCGACGACCCTGCGGACACCGTCCGCACGGATAATTTCATAACTGAACCGGCAAGGTTGACCTGTTTTATAAACATTGATGTAGGCATCACGAGCGATTTTTTGATTTGCCGGATCCGACCAGCATTTGTAGTTTAATCCGATGGTTTGTTCCTTGGGGATACCCCAGATTTTGAAAGCGGCATTGTTGGAAAATGTAATCGTTCCTTTTAGATCCATTTCGGA
>CAYULE010000005.1:26631-29289 GCA_964445385.1 uncultured Smithella sp. | reverse complement strand
GAGCTGTCAAATACCTTTCCGTCAATCAACGTGCCGGTATAATGAACTTTGACGATATCCGTGGCTTTGGGCTGAGCGCCTGTACCAGCCTTGATTTCTGAGTAGATCAGGCCGGAAGCGGTTTTTTGAGCGCCCTTTTCCTTGGCCGCATTTTCTAAAAACGGTTTGGCCTGCGCTTTTTGCTTTTCAGTGGCTTTTGCCATACGTGCCTGAGCCAACTTCCCCAGATTCTCCATATTGGTTTCCGGTTCCGCCGCCAGCTTCTTGCCTGTAGACGCATCGGACATGCCTAACTGAACCAGTTTTAACTCTTCGGGGGAAAGGTCAAAAACGGACAGTTGTTTGTTAAGATGAACCCCCAGAGCATAGAAGGCCTTCTGGTCTTCCGTTTTAGGCGCTGCAGGGGAACAACCCCAAACAGCAATAAGGGATATAAGAACAACAATCATTAATTTACGCATAACAATTCCTTTCTTTTTCTCATTAAATTTGACGACGATTACTTACACTAATTTTTATTCATGTTCAAATATATATTAACTATTTCTTCTTTTTGGGCTTGGAAACCGGTGTTTTAGACACGGGCGCGGCGGGAGATTTCACTTCCAGCAGTTCCACTTCAAAGAATAGCGTGGCTCCTCCGGGAATAACGGGTGGTCTGCCCTGGTCGCCATAAGCGATATCCGCGGGACATGTCAGTTTCGCTTTGCCACCGGCTTTCATCTTACCGACCCCTTCCGTCCAGCAGGGGATAACCTGCCCCAGCGGAAATTCCACGGGTTCTCCACGATTGACGGAACTGTCAAATACCTTTCCATCAATGAATGTGCCGGTATAATGAACTTTGACAATATCCGTGGCTTTGGGCTGAGCGCCACTGCCTGCTTTGACTTCTTTGTAAATCAAACCGGATACGGTTTTTTGAGCGCCCGGCTCGGCGGCTGCTTTTTCAATATACGGTTTAGCCAGTGCCTTTTGTTTCTGCGAGGCAGCCTGCATCCTGGTTTGCGCAAGAAGATTGAGGCTCTGTCCGTAGGCTTCCGGCTCGGCAATGAGCTTTTTGCCTGCCGCAGCATCCGTGATGCCTTCTTTGACAAATTCGTACTCTTCGGCAGACAGGTTGAAAACGGCCAGCTGCCGTGTCATATGAACCCCCAATGCATAGAGGGTTTTCTGTTCCTCCGTCTGAGGTTGGGCGGCCCATACCGGCATGGCCAGAAGTAAAACAAAAACACACAAAATCAGTTTACGCATATTATCCCTTTCTTGAATCAATATTTTTATTTTTATCACCAGATAAAGCAACTAATCGAAACATGGGGCATCCGCCCGGGTCAGTGTTTCATCAAGCAGTTGCAGAACAACCTTGTCTCCCTTTTTCACGGAAGAAACATTTTCATTGAGAACAATAAAAGCATTGGCGTCCACCATGGATTTCAAAATGCCGGACCCCTGTTCGCCGGTAACACGCGCGATGTAGCGGCCTTTTTCTTTTTGAACCACGGCCCGAATCAAATGCTTCATGCCAGTAATCTTTGTTATATCCTGGGCGCTTTGAGCTGTGAGTGTCTCATGAAAGATTCGCGTATGCCCCAGCATTTTCAGCAGATAGGGACGGACAAACTGTTCAAACGAAACCATCACGGAGACGGGATTGCCGGGCAGGCCAAACAGCGGAACGCCGTCAATAGAGCCAAATGCCAGCGGCTTGCCGGGACGCATGGCCACCTGCCAGAAGTGCATGGCATTGCCGATATCGCCCATGACATCTTTGACAAAATCAAAATCGCCAACCGAGACGCCACCGGAAGAAAGGATCACATCGGCTCGCCTGGCAATCCGGAATTTTTCCACCAGCTCCGCTTTTTTATCGCGACAGATACCCAGCAAAATCGGAATGCCGCCGCAATCAAGCACCTGGGCCGCCAGCGAATAACTGTTGGAATTTACAACCATACCGGGCGGCGGATCGGTCTCAATATCGACCAGTTCATCACCCGTGGAGAGAATCGCCACGCGCGGTTTCTGATACACACTGACAAACGCCTTTCTTAACGCGGCCAGCATGCCGATATGTCCAGGCCGTAAAATTGAGCCCGCCTGAATAACACGTTCACCTTTTTTCACATCCTCACCGGGAAATCGAATATCCAATCCTTTAGAAGCCCTTATTTTGATTAAAACAGTCTTCCCCCGCTCTGCTGTATCTTCACGGCGAACTACGGCGTCCGCCCCCTTGGGGATTAAGGCGCCGGTCATGATACGAACCGCCTGACCCTCCTTCAGGGTTTTACGGGGCGTGCTGCCTGCGGCGATCGTTTCAATCACTTTGAGCTCCACTGGCTTTCCGGCTTTTACACCTTTCGTATCGCTCCAACGCACCGCATAACCATCTTTTGAGGAGTTCGCGGCCGCGGGAATATCGCGCGGCGCAAAAATATCCTCGCCGATCACCCGGCCAAAGGCTTCCAGAATATCTACTTTCTCCAGTCCCAGCGGATGGCAACCGGCCAGAATGGTTTGCAGCGCTTCCTCCACGGAAATCATTTCGATGTTGTCTCCATTGATTTTGATGCAGGCACCTTATCAAAGACAGATCGGTTGTCAACTGGAAAAAAGGTTCAAGGCCAAAGGTTCAAGGATAAAGGTCCAAGGATA
>CAYULE010000005.1:0-26531 GCA_964445385.1 uncultured Smithella sp. | reverse complement strand
GTCAACTGGAAAAAAGGTTCAAGGCCAAAGGTTCAAGGATAAAGGTCCAAGGATATAAGGATAAAGATAAAGAGGTTCAGTTTATTTTCTATCTTTGCCCCTTGTACCTTGATCCTTTCTTCTTCTTGAACTAAATGAACATTTGCGCTAGGAAAAGAGTAACTTAACAGAAGGAAATGATTAATGACACCACAACAGGAAAATATTCGTAAAATGCTGGCCGAAAAACAGGGCATTTTACTGGTTCATTACTATGCCAGACCTGAAGTCCAGGAAATAGCTGATGTTCTGGGTGATTCTCTGGCACTGGCCCAGGCGGCGGCGCGCTCGGAAGCTAAAGTAATCGTTTTTGCGGGCGTGCACTTTATGGCGCAAAGCGCAGCCATTTTGTCGCCCCAGAAAACCGTGCTGCTGCCGCGTGTGGACGCGGGCTGTCCCCTGGCCGACATGGCCACTGCGGATTCCGTCAAAAAGATGAGACAGGAACAACCCGACGCTGCTTTTGTGACTTACATTAATTCGACCGCCGAAGTGAAAGCCGAATGCGATATTTGCTGCACATCGTCCAACGCACTCAAGGTTCTGCAGTCCCTGCCGCCTGCCCAAAAAGTTGTGATGCTGCCCGATGGCAATCTGGCTCGTCATGTCGCTTCTATCACGGGCCAGGACGTTGTCGCCTGGGATGGCTGCTGCCCTGTCCATCAGGCATTGACGGCTGAAGATGTCAGGACGCGTAAGCAGGAACACCCGCAGGCCCTTTTCGTTGCCCACCCGGAATGCCGTCCGGAAGTGTTGGCGCTTGCCGATTTTATCGGTTCCACCGCGGCGATTCTCCGGTTTGCCCGTGATGCAAAAGTAAAGGAACTGATTATCGGAACGGAAGAAGGAATTTTTGCCGAGCTGCAAAAACACAGTCCGGAAAAAAATTTCATTCTCGCCTCTTCGCAGCTTTATTGCGCTGATATGAAAAAAATAACCCTGGATGGCATTGAGAAATCACTCACAACCATGCAACCGGTCATAACGGTCCCCCAGGATGTGAGCCGGGCCGCTAAAAACGCCTTGGATAAAATGCTGGCAATTTCTTAACCGGCCGTTTGATTCGTTTGGATGAAATTCATTGAGAAAAATCATCGATAAAAAAATCCTCCGGGATGCCCCGCCTGTGCGCGAGCTTCTCGAACTGATTGAACAAGAGACATCCGCCATGGATGTTCACGGGCTTGCGGCCCCGGCGCGTCCGTTTCTGACCGCGCTTTTGTTTGACCGCCTGCACGCACCGATCACCGTCGTTTGTCCGACAGCGAAGGAAGCCGCCGCTTTCGCCCGCGATCTGGTTCTCTATCTGGACGAAGAGGCTGTGTTGCATTACCCGCCGCTGGATTTTCTTTCCATCGACATGTTCGCCCTGCAGCGGGAAGAAGAACTGGCCCGCCTGAATGTGCTCACCCAGCTGCAGGTGGACAGCCGCAAGATTGTTGTCACCTGCCTTGCGGCCTGCATGCAGAAAGTCATGCCCTTTGCCGAATTCCAGCAGTATCTGAAAATTCTCTCCAGGGGCGATGTGCTCCTGATGGAGGAGTTCCCGGCCCGTCTTCTGGCGGGCGGTTATCAAAGGGTATCGCTGGTGGAAAACCCCGGCGAATTCAGCCTCCGCGGCAA
The DNA here is from genome assembly GCA_964445385.1 of uncultured Smithella sp. GTDB lineage: Bacteria > Desulfobacterota > Syntrophia > Syntrophales > Smithellaceae > UBA8904. Next base: position 24,869 of record CAYULE010000005.1, on the reverse strand, counting down.
TATTCTGGACATCTTTCCGCCGACGGAAAAAGAACCGCTCCGCCTGGAAATGGCGGGCGACGAAATTGAATCGATCCGCCGGTTTGACTGTTCATCCCAGCGTTCAGGCCCTGCCGTTGACGCTTTCGTTCTGGGTCCGGCCGGCGAAATTCTCATTGACGAAACAAGGTTGAATCGTGCCGTGCGCAATGTCAAACGCCGGGCCGATGATCTGGATCTTTCGCGCGACCTGCGCAGAAGGCTTTCGGAAACGCTCCGGCAGCAATCCGCAACCTCCGTCAACCCGATCTTCCTGCCCCTGTTTTATGAAGACGATGACGGCGAGGTCGGCGCCGCCCGGACAAAACTTTCACATGTTTTTGATTATCTGCCGCAACATTCTCTCGTCATCCTCAACGACCCCCTGGCGATTGAGCAGGCCGCGCAAAACGCCGCGGCCAACATTGATAAGCTGCTGTATAAAGCCAAAGCAAGCGGCAAGTTTTATCTGGAAAGCGCCGGCGTTTATCTCGACGAAGAAACGTTGCGCGCCTGTCTGGCAAAGTTCCGGCAGCTTCGCTACACCGGACTGACACTGGACGGCGAAAGCAGTAAAATCCCCTCGGTAACGCTTACGGCGCTCCAGGATATCGTGGCCGCGGAACCGCTGGCCGGCGAAGTGAAGGAAGAAGCGCTCCTGCGCGGCACGGCGGATAAAATTAAAAAATGGATGGCCCAGGGCATGCTGGTCTTCCTGATCTCGCCCACGCCGGAAGACACGGTACGGATCAAGCACCTGCTCGCGGGGTATGATTTGCCGGTGCAGCTTCTGCCTCCGGAGACGCGGCTTCTCACAACCGTTAACAGTCCCGGCGACACTTCCCTGCTTTTTTTACGGGAAGGCAAACTATCCGGCAGTTTTGTTTTTGAAACCCTGGGGCTGGCATTTTTGAGTGAAGAAGAAATCTTTGTCAAGAAGCCCCTCCGCCGCCGTGTAAGACCGCTCCGCGAAGGCTATTTTCTGAAATCCTTCGGCGATCTGAAAGAGGGAGACTTTGTCGTCCACACGGATTTCGGCATCGGCCACTACCTCGGCCTGCAGAAAATAACGGTCGGCAAAATTGAAAATGATTTTCTGGTCATTGAATACCTGGACGGCGACAAACTCTACCTGCCGGTGAACGCGCTGGAAAAAATTCAGCGCTATCTGGGGCCGGACGGATACACGCCGAAAGTCGAAAAGATGGGGGGAACTTCCTGGGACGCGGTCAAGGAACGGGTCAAGAAATCCGTCCGTGACGTAGCGGAGGAACTGGTATCCATCTACGCGGCTCGCGAGGCCATGGAACGCAAATCCTACGCGCCGCCGGATCGCGTCTATGAGGAATTCTGTTCCACCTTTGAATTTGAAGAAACCCCCGATCAGGTCCGGGCCATTGAAGACATCCACGCCGACATGGACGAGGTCAAACCGATGGACCGCCTGATCTGCGGCGACGCGGGATTCGGCAAAACGGAAGTCGCGCTCCGTGCCGCGTTTCGGGCCGTCATGGACGGCAAGCAGGCGGCGCTTCTGGCACCCACGACCATTCTGGCCGAACAGCACTATGCGACGTTCTCCCGACGCCTGGCGGATTTCCCGATCCGCGTGGAAGTGCTCAACCGCTTCAAAAACGCCGCCGAGATTAAGAAAACCCTGGCGGATCTTCGCCTGGGAAAAGTGGATATCGTGATCGGCACGCACCGCCTGCTGCAAAAGGACGTGGAATTCAAAGACCTGGGTCTGGTAATTATCGACGAAGAACAGCGTTTCGGCGTAGTGCACAAAGAAAAGCTGAAGAAAATGCGGACACTGGTCGATGTGCTGACGCTTTCGGCCACACCGATTCCGCGTACGCTGCATTTGTCACTGGTCGGCATCCGCGATTTATCCATTATCAATACCCCCCCGGAAGACCGGCAGCCGATTAAAACTTATGTTCTGGAATTCGATGAAGACACCATCAAGGCCGCGGTGGAGGCGGAGCTTTTGCGCGGCGGCCAGGTGTTTTTTGTCCATGACCGGGTGCGCTCTATCTATTCCATCGCCCACCTGGTGCAGCGGCTCGCCCCGCAGGCCAGAGTCGGCGTGGTGCACGGGCAAATGAAACCGGCGGACATTGAAAAGGCCATGTCGCAGTTTATCCGGCGGGAATTCGATGTGCTGGTCTGCACGACGATTATCGGATCGGGTCTGGATATTCCACAGGCGAATACCATCATCATCAACCGCGCCGACCGCTTCGGCCTGGCCCAGCTTTATCAGATCCGCGGCCGCGTGGGCCGCGGCAACCAGGAGGCCGCAGCCTACCTGCTGTTGCCGAAGGGCGCGATCCTGTCACGGGACGCCATGAAAAGACTTCAAGCCATTAAGGAATTCTCCGAACCCGGTTCCGGCTTCCGTATCGCCTACAACGATCTGGAAATCCGCGGGGGCGGCAATCTCCTGGGCCTGTCGCAGGCGGGACATATCTCCGCCGTCGGCTACGAACTGTATACGGAACTGATGGAAAAGACGGTTCGGGAAATCAAGGGAGATCCATCAACGGTGGAAGAAGCCCTCCCGGAAATACAAATGGGAATTTCCGCTTTTCTTCCCGAAGACTATGTCGCGGACGTTCATCAGCGGCTGATTTTATACAAAAGAATATCGCACGCGGAAAGCCAGGAAGACCTCGATGAAATCCGCGGCGAACTTACCGACTGCTATGGCTCCTTGCCGCAAACGGCGGAAAATCTCCTGCGCGTGATCGGCATCCGTAACCGTCTGAAACCATTGATGGCCAAAAAAATGGGATACGACGGAAAATACTTTTATCTGTTTTTCCGGGATACCTCCCCGATTGATCCGGCTAAAATCATCGCCCTCTCCCGCAAGAAAATCAAAGATTTACGTTTTACACCCGACTTTAAGTTGTTTTTGCCCGCTCAGGCTGTCACCGCACCGGAAATCCTGGATCAGGCCGAAGGGCTTTTAAAGATGCTTGCCCAATGACCATTATCAAGATATAGAGCGCTATGAACAACATGCAGCCACCAGCATTTGATTTTTTAATGAAACAATACAGGCAGGAAACGCTCTTGCTTCTTCTGGGGGCTCTGTGTCTGCTTGCCGCCTGCAGCAGGGACGATTTTTCCAGCCGGAAATATATCGCCACGGTCAACGGCGAAAGAATTTATCTTGATGAATATCAACAGCGTGTGAGAGCGCAAAATAAGCAGTTTTCTTTCAAAGCCTTTCCGGATTCATTAAAAAAGCAGGAGATACTGGAAAAAGAAGTTCTGGAATCGATGATCACGGAAAAGATTGTCCTGCAGAGAGCGCGGGAAATCAACCTGTCGGTCAGCGATACGGAATTGGAAAAAAAGATTAACGATATTCAAAAAGATTACGGCACCCATTTTTTTAATTTTCTCAAAGCGCAAAATGTGCGATATGAAGACTGGCGCGAAGAGCTCCGAAAAGAGATGCTGTTTGACAAGCTGGTGGCCGTAGACGTCAATGCGTCCGTACGAGTTTCGGAAAATGAGGCTAAAGATTATTTTAACAAACATCCCGGCCTTTGCAAGAGTGAAGCGCGCGTGCATGCGGCGCAAATTGTCGTGCGAGACGCGGCAAAAGCCAACGCCATCATGGCCAGGCTGAAAAATGGCGAAGACTTCGCCGTTATTGCGGCACAGGCATCCATCGGACCGGAAGCGGTTCGCGGAGGCGATCTGGGCTTGATTTCCCGCCAGACCATGCCGGAGCCGCTCGATAAAACTCTTTTTAAACTGCCGGCCGGCAAAATAAGCACCATTGTAAAAAGCGCTTATGGATACCATATTTTCAAGGTGCTGAAAATCGAGCCTGCCCGGACAAGATCTTTTTCCGATTGTAAAGAAGTGGTCCTGGCCGGTATCCTGGCGCAAAAAAAAGATGCGGCCTTTACCGTCTGGCTGGAACGATTGAAAATAAAAGCCATTGTTAAAAAAGAAAACCTCTTGCTCCAAAGCAAGGCACAAAAATAAATTTTTAAACAGGGGGAAAATTGTGAAGGTTTATAAAACAGGTCTCACGACAATTCTGGCGATACTGCTTTCGTGCGGCGCGGTGTTCGCCCAAGTAACGGATAGAATTGTTGCCGTGGTCAACGATGAGGTCATAACATTTACCGAACTCAATCGGGCGTTTGAACCTTACGCGAAAAACATTGAAACCAACTATAAAGGAAAAGACAAGGAAACCGTTCTGCAAAAGAATAAAGCACTCTTCCTGCAGCGCCTGGTAGATCAGATGCTGATCGAACATGAGGCGAAAAAAGCAGGGGCGGGTATCGCCAACATCAAAGATGAAGAAATCATGAACGTCGTCAATGATATGCTGGTCAAAAACAAAATGTCCATGGATTCCTACATTAAACAACTGAATGCCGAGGGAAACACCCTGGATAACGTAAAAAAAGAAATCAAGGCACAGATGCTGCGGATGAGACTGCTCCGAAGAGAAGTGCAGTCAAAAATCCTGGTCACCGATGAAGAAATCGGCAATTATTACGACAGACACCGTCAGGATTACGAAGGGAAGGAAGCGGTACGCATCAAGCAGCTTTTAGTGCCGGTGCCCGCGGGCGCAAATAAAGCAACACGCGACAATGCCAGAGAACAAGCCTCGCAAATACACAAACGCATTCTGAAAGGCGAATCGATGGAAATGCTGGCGGCGCAATATGCCAAAGGCCCGGCGGCGGTTCAGGGTGGAGACACCGGTTTTGTGGAAAGAGGGGTCATCCTGCCCAATGTGGAAAAGGTAGCCTTCGCGATGTCCGTGGGACAAGTCAGCGACGTGATTGAATCGGAAATGGGATATCACATCATCGCGATGATTGATAAGCGGGGGGCGGGACGGAAACCGCTGCGCGTCGTACGCGATGAGATCAAAGCAAAGATTGAAGAAGAAAAGATCGCCACAAAATATGACGAATGGATTGAAGGCGTTCGCAAAAAATCCTTCATCGACATCCGGCTTTAGGAAGCGGCAAACGAGGACATGGATTTTATAAGAATCAAGGGTGCGTCCCAACATAATCTCAAGAATATCCATCTGGATATTCCCCGCGACAAACTGGTGGTCATCACCGGCGTCTCCGGTTCCGGAAAATCTTCGCTGGCATTCGACACCATATACGCTGAAGGGCAGCGTCGTTACGTCGAATCTCTCTCTACTTACGCGCGCCAGTTTATCGGCCAGATGGACAAGCCCGAGGTGGAATCCATCGAAGGCCTCTCTCCCGCCATTGCCATCGAGCAGCGCGCGGCCAGCCATAATCCGCGTTCCACCGTGGGCACGGTAACCGAGATATACGACTATTTCCGTCTGCTTTTCGCCGGCATCGGCGTGTGCCACTGCCACAAATGCGGGCGGGAAATTAAATCACAAACTATCGAAAGCATTGTGGAAAGTGTAATTTCTCTGCCTGAAGGCACGCGCTTCAGCGTCATGGCGCCGCTGACGCGCGGGAAAAAGGGCGAGTTTGCCAAAGAATTGAAAAAACTCCAGAAGGAAGGTTTTGCCCGCGTCCGCATTGACGGCGAGATCCGCGACCTGGCCGAAGACATCATTCTCTCCAAAACAAAACGCCACGATATCGATCTGATCGTGGACCGCCTGGTCCTGAAGGAAGGCATTCGCAAACGACTGCGCGATTCCGTGGAAATCGCCGCGAATAAAAGTGAAGGACTCATCAGAATCGTCACCGCCGACGGTTGTGAAACCCTGTATTCTGAAAAGTACGCTTGCCCCGATTGCGGCATCAGTATGGCGGCGCTGGCGCCCCGCATGTTTTCATTCAACACGCCTTACGGCGCCTGTCCTCAGTGCAACGGTCTGGGTTCGCGCATGCACTTCGCACTGGACCTGGTGGTGCCCGACGCGGGCCTGTCGCTGCGCGATGGCGCCATTGCGCCCTGGGCCGGACGGAACTCTCTTTACTACTTCAACCTTCTCGATGCGCTGTCTTCGCACTACAAGTTCGATATCAATACGCCGTTTAATAAACTGCCCGAAAAAATCCAGAACGTGCTTCTTTACGGATCAGGAACGGAAACGATTAAATTCTATCACGACCGTCCGGACAAGCGTTTCTTCGCTCATCGCCCCTTTGAAGGAGCCATCAAACAATTGGAACGGCGCTGGCGGGAAACAACCTCTACGGCGGTGCGGAATGATCTGGCGCGTTATATTGATTTGAGGGACTGCGAAACCTGCGGTGGCGCGCGGCTGAAAAAAGAAAGTCTGGCTGTCACGGTAGGCGGCAGGAATATTTACGACCTCTGCGTGATGTCCATCCGCGAATGTTTTCATTTCTTCCAGACGCTGCAGCTGACGGCGCAGGAAACGATGATCAGTGAACGCATTCTCAAGGAAGTCAAAAGCAGGCTTTCGTTTCTGCTCAACGTCGGCATGGATTATCTGAATCTGGCGCGCTCAACGTCCACCCTGTCGGGCGGTGAGTCGCAGCGCATCCGGCTGGCCACGCAAATCGGCTCCGGCCTGATGGGTGTTTTGTATGTGCTCGATGAACCCACCGTCGGCCTGCATCAGAAAGACAACTTGCGGCTGATCGACACGCTTAAAAAACTGCGTGACATGGGCAACACCGTTCTGGTGGTGGAACACGACGCCGACATGATGTTTGCCTGCGACCATATCGTGGATATGGGCCCGGGCGCCGGCGTCCAGGGCGGCGAAGTTATTTTTCAGGGCACGCCCGCCGAAGTGCTGGTCAGTGAAACCTCTCTCACCGGTAAATTCTTGTCCGGAAGAGAATCTATCGCCCTGCCCGCCAAAAGCCGATCAACGAAGGGCCGGCATATTATTCTGGAAGGCGCGTCGCAAAACAATCTCCAGAATATCGATATTAAAATTCCCACAGGCGTATTGACGGCGGTCACCGGAGTGTCCGGTTCCGGCAAAAGCACCATGGTGATTGAAACACTCTATAAAGTCATGGCGCGCCGCTTAAGTCAGCACAGCGGGTCGATGGGCAAAATAAGAAAAGTCAAGGACCTTGGAGATATCGAACGGGTCATCATGATTAATCAGCAGCCCATCGGGCGGACACCGCGATCCAATCCTGTCACATACACCGGCCTCTTTTCTTTCATCCGTGATCTTTTCACGGGGCTGCCGGAAGCCCGCGTGCGAGGTTACAAACCGGGACGCTTCAGTTTTAATGTGAAAGGCGGACGTTGCGAGACCTGCGAAGGCAACGGCCTGATTAAAATCGAAATGCATTTTCTACCGGACGTGTACGTCACCTGCGACGCCTGCCACGGCAAGCGTTTCAACGCGGACACGCTGGATATCAAATACAAAGACAAGAGCATTGCCGACGTACTGGACATGACCGTTCATCAGGCGCTGGACTTTTTTGCGAATATCCCATCGCTTCAATCGCATCTGCAATTATTAGCCGACGTGGGACTGGGTTACATCCGCCTGGGGCAATCCGCCACCACGCTCTCCGGCGGCGAGGCGCAACGCATCAAACTGGCGCGGGAACTGGGCAAGCGCGTTAACAGCAACACGCTGTATATTCTGGACGAGCCGACCATCGGGCTGCACTTTGCGGATATCCAGCGTCTGCTCGACGTGCTGATGCGTCTGGTGGATATGGGCAATACGATGGTGGTCATTGAACATAACCTGGATATCATCAAATCCGCGGATCATGTCATTGATCTGGGTCCCGATGGTGGGCCGGGCGGCGGGCGAATTATTGCGGCGGGTACCGTAGAGGAAGTGGCACAAGACGAACAATCCTCTACCGGCCAGTTTTTAAGAAAAATTCTCGATGATCAGAAGAAACGGACGGGCGATTTTATGGAGAAGTCCCCTACCAGCCATACTTAAAAGCTGCCATCATTTAAGCATTTTTTATTTTCATATTTTCTGTTATCCTTCAGTATATCGGTCTGCGTGACGATATATAGTTGACAGGGGTAAAATAACTATCACGTCTACGGGCTTAAGTTTATGAATACATTCCCTTTAACACCGCTGAAATACCGGCATTCCATTCTGCTTATTGATGACGAGGAAGCCATTCTGGATATCATTACGATGATGCTGGCGGATGAAGGGTATGATTTGCAGACAGCCGGCTCCGCCGAAGAAGGGATTAAGATATTAAAAGGATCTCCGAACTTTTCCCTGATTATCTCCGATCAGATGATGCCGGGGATGACCGGAGTGCAATTTTTTACGCAAGCGCGGACGATCTGCCCCAACGCTATGCGTGTATTGTTAACCGGCTATACGGACACGGATGCGATCATTGAAGCGATTAACAGTGGCGGGATTCACTTGTATCTCACTAAACCGTGTCACCGGGATGATTTGCTCTATACGATCAACCAGATGCTGGCCAAAGCGGAATTGCTCATTGAAAACAGACGATTGGATGATCTGGTCAAAAAACAGAATATTGAACTGCTTGAACTCAACAAAAGTCTGGAAGAAAAAGTACGTCTCAAAACATTGCATCTTGACCAGCGGGCCCAGGAGCTCAAAACCAGTTATGAAAGAATTCGGCTTATTCTGGAAGGAACCGTGCTGGGCATGTCGAAAATGGTGGAAAGCCGGGATCCATACACGGCAGGCCATCAGCAACAGGTGTCCAGAATCGCCTGCATCATCGCGGGAAAGATGTCCCTGCCTGAAAATCAGATCGAAGCCATCCGGATTGCCGGATCTCTTCATGATATCGGCAAAATCGCCGTCCCATCCGAGATTCTGACCAAACCGGGACGATTAGGCCGACTGGAAATGGAAATGGTCAAAACTCACTCCCAAAATGCTTATGATATTCTCAAAACCATCGAGTTTCCCTATCCGATCGCGCAGATTATTTTGCAGCATCACGAAAGAATGGATGGTTCCGGTTATCCACAGGGATTAAGTGGAAAAGATATTCTTCTGGAGGCGCGGATTATCGGTGTGGCTGACGTGCTTGAAGCCATGTCTGCGCACCGGCCTTACCGTCCTGCTTTGGGCATTGAAATCGCCATGGGAGAAATCGTCAAAAATCGTGGCACGCTTTACGACCCGCAGGTCGTCGATGCCTGCCTCAGTATCTATCATGCTGAAGGTCAAAAAGGGTTTATGCAATTACAAGCCTGAGACCTCCCCTCTGATTTCTATCGATTTCCATCGAACCGGTATCTTGTAATGGTCTCATGGCATCAGGTTGGGTAGCGCAAATCCCTGCCGAAGATCCAGAAATAAATCGTCCCCGCAAGCCCGCAGGCAAAGGCCATCAGGAAATTGACCTGTGGCGATATTTCCCACAAAAATGCGCCGCCGAAGGCAGCTGCGGAAACAATGATGTCCCGGCTCAGGTAATACAGTCCGAACATCCCCGCTTTTTTCCCATCCGGCGCCAGATCCATGATCAACGCTTTGCGCGTGGGTTCGCCGAATTCTTTTAATCCCCGGATGACAAAAGCCAGCACCATCATCCAGAAGCTGTGGGATAATAAAATGATCAGCGGAAACAGGGTGAAGTTAAAAAAGGTGATGACGACAAACGGTTTTTTTGTAGAGCGGTCAGCCAGCCAGGCCACCGGAATGTAGACTAAAACGGCGGTGAGCATTTCGATGGCGGTGAGCAGACCGAACTGCGTGGCCGTAATGCCGTTGTATTTAATGCACCAGACCACCACAAAGGCATACGGAATCTGTTCGGCAAAACGGATGAGAATATCCGAAATCAGCAGATTGCGCAGCGCCGGACTCATGTGACGCCAGAGGCGCGAAGGCCGTTTTTCCGCCCGGTCTTTCGGGGCATCGCCGATAATCATTTTCTGTTGAAGGACGATGGAGACAATTCCCAGGAGAAACGCCCCGGCAAAAGCCAGCCGCACACCGTCTTTTTCCCCGTAAAGGCCGATGAGCAGCCCGCCGAAAACCGGGCCCAGCGCCATGGGAACTCTCCTTACCAGGGAATGCAGCGTAACGCCCATGGTTCGTTTATCCTGGGGCAACACGTCGGAAACCAGACTCATGCTGGCCGGAAGCGATATGGCCGACCAGGCCAGAAAAAAGCAGGCACCGATAATGACTGCCTGCCAGCAGGGGAAAATAATGACAATGCCGTAACCGATAAGCGAAATCAGGTTGAAGATCAGCAAAGCCTTTTTGTGGCCCAGACGGTCGCTCAGGTAACCACCGGGAAAGGAGTACAGAGCGGAAATCAGATTGGTCAACCCGCCCAAAAGGCCGATGGTCATGGCGCCGCCGCCCAGCGCCATGAGATAGATCGGCAGAAAACGCTCGGCCATTCTTTCGCCCAGGCCGACCAGGACGACCATAAACAACAGGGCTACTATACTTTTATTCAGGCCGAAGAACGCTATAATATTTTTTCGCCACAATTTTATTCTTCCTCATGATCTTAAAAATTCAACGTCATCAGACTCGGAAAAATATTTTGATCGGATGTGGCGGAGACTTTTTGCTTTTGTTTACCCACATTACTTTCCTCGATTTCTCCAATTAATCGCAGGCATTTTTCCATGTGCCGGATGAATTCATCGGCGGTAATCATTTCTCCATAGGTTCGGGTAAAAGAGTAAATGCACACATCATCTTTTTTAGCGTTCTGCGCGATTTCAATGGCTGTCCGAATAGAGAGACGAACTCTTTTTATCGTGGCAACCGTTCTGGCGGGTAGAAATTCCAGCAAAGAAACAGCATGACAAAAATAAATCGTGGGACGATAACTCTGTAAAGAAATGGCGTCATCATGAATCCTCAGTTTGGCCATCATCAGCTTTTCGGCCATATCATTTAGTACACCTTCCGACAAATCGCTGCGACGGTAACCGATCTGCCATTGGGTGTTGATGGCAACCTCCCGGCCGGCTTGCGGCTTTCCCGCGAAAGGTTTGTGAGGATTAACAAAAATATCTTCATCTTCCTTTAAAACGGTTCTCAGCAGTCGTACACTGTGTAGCAGGTAGGAAGACCTGATGCCGGAAGGAGAAACCGTAATCGCATTTTCAAAAAGATCTTCGGCCATGTCCAGGGAGGCATAAACATTATTTTGCAGCGCCCTCAGCTCTTCCATGTTTTTAGCAACTTTCCGGTTGGAGCGGTTATGTCTTACGGCAGACACGGCCTGGGCCATATAAACCACGGCACATTCACAATAAAAATCTTCCGACCCACAGGCACAGTTTGTCTGGATATAGCGCGCCTCCTTTTTGGATTGACGAAACAAGCCTTCCGCGGCTTCGTAAGTGGGGGCATCCAATGCCATGTTGCGCAACAGGACCATCCGCAGCGTCCGGGCAACCAGATCGGTGGGATTAATGGAGAGGACAATCCGCAGAACTTCCAACGCTTCGCTGAACCGTCGCCGATAGTATAAGGTTTTGGCTATTTCCACACCCAGCAATGAATTGTGCGGAAATCTAAAGAAGGTGGCGATGGCATTAGCTGCCTCGTTGATCATGGGTTCGGGGTGAGATCCATCGAGTGGCCAGAGCAGGTGGTTGAGTCTTTCAATGGAAGCGGGATTGCTCTGTAAAATCGGATCGGTGAGCAGGTCGGAGACAAAATCAAAATACAAGATGCTCCAGAACGCCTCAATCCACCAGATGGTCAACGCCTCACCGTTAAACAAAGTGGTTTCCGTGGGCTTTGGGCAGAGCACCACACGAATGTCATTGATCAGGACGCACTGGCGAGCGTAGTCCGACATGCGGATCACCGGATCATCGGGCAGTCTGGCGTTTAAAAGCGGGAGCAGGTGATTATCCAGACTGCTGTACTCTCCCACGACAATGGCAATAGACAAAAACCGGTTCTTGGTGTTGTAACGGGAAAGTGCCCAGCGGATGGTCATCTGATGAGCGAGCGATAAAGCGCTGCGCAGACATTGCTGATAGGAGACCAGGTCGCCCGTCTTCTCCTCCTTGGGAAAATCAACATAGAGTGTGGTGATGTCATGCGCCCTCACCTTGCCCCAGCGTCCATAGGAAAAATGGCTGATGGACTGATCAATGTAATTCTTAAGCGATTTCCTAAGCCACCCGAGGATTTCATGATCGATCACGTCGCCGCGGCTGTAAAGGGCGAATCCGATTCGCGCGCCTTCTCTGTAATTTTCGGTCTGGCGGCCTTCGCGGCAAATGGTCAGCAGGGTGTTATAATGCCAGTCGGCGGCAATATCCGACCGCTCGTGTCCCAGCCAGAAGGCCAGACTTCTTAAAACATTCTGTTTGTAGGTCGTGTCAACCGGCTCTTTTTTCAGCCGGCTGAGCATTGAATTGGTCACTTTGGGAAGGGCAATTTTTTTCTCGGCCAGCAGCGAATTGATACGTTCGGTAAGCGCTCGCAATGAAATATTGATTCGCAGAATGTCTTCTTTCTTATCGAGCAGCTCCTCAAAATCGAGATGCTTAGGCGGTTTAAACCCCGCTCTGTGGTCTGTCTGCTGGAGAATAAAGTCTTCCAGTAAATTGTCGTCGGCAGTCTTGATCAATCCGTAACGCAGGGCCAGATTCAGAAAATCAGCGCGGATCAAATTGTTATCACTGTTTTGGGAAAACACCCTCCATAACTCCGGAGCTGGAAAAGCCGCAAGGATGGCGGAGATAGCTTTATTTTTTTCCTGCATTGTGATAACCTTTCGTTAAAATAAGACAAAAATTCACATAGACATGATTTGAATTTTTGTTTGCCCATTCTGCTATAGCGGAAACGCGCGTGTGTTTTACAATAAAACGATATTTTTTGCAAAACACCACTAATCGTTGACAGTCATTTTATAGCAACATATACAGACATATGGACCATGGATAGTCAAGAAAATAACCGGCTGAGGCGCTGCACCCTTCTTTTACTGCCATCTCCGGATGCATCCCAGTAGAAAATCAATTGAAGCAAAGGAGGTTGGTTCATGAGTATCGTGAAGGACATCCAATCCGGGAGAAAACCGCTGAAGCGGGCGTATGTTGGAATTTTTCTGTGGTTTACCGGCCGGGCCATCCAAGCTGCGGCCAAGGTTGACAAACAGGTCGGGAAAGAATTCGATAATCTCCCTGACGATTTCACTTTTTCTCTGGGCTGCCTGCCCGATGGTCCCTGGATGGTAATCGGCAAGGAAAAGGGTACCGTGAAATATCTCGGCGGCGACCCCGGGGAGCGACATGTGCATGTCCGTCTGGCGATCAAGAGTGTGGACGCGGCCTTCCTGATTCTTTCCTTCCAGGAAAGCACGGCGTTGGCCACAACCCGCAATCGCCTGATTACGGACGGCGAAGTTCCCTATGCCCTGGCGGTTATCAGGATTCTCGATATTGTGGAAGTTTACCTCCTGCCAAAAATTATTGCCAGTCTGGCCGTGAAGCGCTATCCCAAGTGGTGGTCCATCGGGCGTAAGCTCGGGGGCCGAATCGGCGTCTATACCCGCACATTGCTGGGCATCTGAGGAAAGGAAGACAACATGAATCCAGTCCCTGTTTTTACATTTACCTGTCCTGTTAAAACGAATTCCGGAAACAAGGCGCTTGAGCACCTGCCGGTGGAACTGGCCGGTCTCAATGCCGGTAACCCCATCATTATCACGAGCGAGAAGGCCGTTGGTCAGAAAGCCATCCAGACGCTGCTTAATGCCTTCGGCGATTCGGGGATGACGCTGGGGCTTTTCGACGGTGTTGCGGGCACAGCCGATCTCGGTCTCATTGAACATCTGAAAAACACCTGTCTGGAAAAAAAATATGATGCCATTATTGCCCTGGGAGGAAGTGGCATCGTGGATGTGGCCAAGGTGCTGAACCTGGCCGTCTCGCTGAAAACGGCTGACGCGCGCAAGCTTTCTCCGGCAACGCCTGTCCGCCAGCACTTGTCTCCCCTTGTTGTTGTGCCGACGGCCGCGGCGACCGGTCTGGAAACTTCAAAATTCGCTCATTTCAACAGAATGATCTATTCTTCAGAGTATCTGGCGCCCAATCTGGTTGTTATTGATCCCCGCCTGATCAGGGCGGCAGACGGGAAAACGATTGCCGCTACGGGTCTTGCCGCTTTGGGTCGGGCCGTCGAGGCCCAGATCAGCGCCGATAAGAATCCGTTTCGAGATGCCTACTCCTTTGCCGCCATCCGGTTCATCAAAGAAAATCTCCCGGCTGCCGTCAATAATCCCGGTGACAAGAAGGCGTCGCTCGCCATTCTCAATGCCGCCTCCATGTCCGGTTGCGCCTTTTCCAACACGACTTCAGCAAGGCTTCATAAACTCGGGCAGGTATTTTACGATATTCAACACATTCCCCAGGGAGTGATCATGGGCATGTGCCTGCCCCATGTCCTTGGTGATTATCTGAAGGAAGGCGGCGGCGACTTGTCGGCCCTTCTCCACCCGCTTGTGGGGGACGATGAATTTTCCCGGACACCTGCGGAGAAACGGGCTGATACCGCCCTGGCTGTTCTTGGCCGTTTCCTTTCCGATCTTCACAGCACACTCGGAAAAGATCTGCCGCGCAGTATCAAGGAGGCCTGCGTCCCCGGCTATAGGATGGAAGATATCCTGGAAGTATTGAGTCAGGACGAAGATAGTCGTTACTTGCGAACGGTTGTTGAACGGATAACGGGATGATAAACCCCGGACTTGAAAGAAGAAGGTGATTCCTATGCTCTTGCCGGATTATTATGAATTTTGCTGTCGTGTGAAAATCGTCGCTGGCCATGACGCCCTGGAAAAGATACCGGATCTGCTGACCGAGAGAGGCGCTAAAAAACCTCTCATCATCACGGATAAGGGTGTCGCCGGCGCCGGCCTCATCGATATTGTTACCCGGGCGCTCCGGGATCGTGTTTTTGCGGAGCTGATTGCCGACAACGTGCCGCCCGACTCGGATCTCCGTGTTGTCAATCAACTGGCCAGACTTTATCAGGACAACGCCTGTGATGCCATTATTGCCGTAGGCGGCGGTTCCGTTATGGATACGGCCAAAGGGGTCAACATCGTCGTTTCGGAAAATGCCACGGATCTGATGGCCTTCAGTGGCGTCGGCGCGCTCAAACGTCCGCTGAAACCGCTGATTGCCATTCCCACCACAGCGGGAACAGGATCGGAAGTGACTCAGGTGGCTGTCATCAAAGATCATGAAAAACATTTAAAAATGGCCTTTGGCAGTTATTTTCTGCTGCCCGACATCTCCGTGCTCGATTCCCGGATGACCATGACGATGCCGCCGTTGATCACGGCCATGACCGGCATGGACGCCATGAGCCATGCCGTGGAGGCTTATTACTGCCTTCAGAAGAATCCCTTAAGCGACGCCCACTCTCTGGCCGCCGTCAATATGATTTATCAATATCTGCCGATCGTCGCCAAAAATCCTTCGGATCAGGACGCCCGTCTGTCTATGGCTGTCGGCGCCTGTCTGGCCGGCATCGCCTTTTCCAATTCCATGGTCGGTCTGGTGCACAATCTGGGCCATGCGACCGGTTCCGTCTGCGGCGTTCCGCACGGCATGTGCATGGCAATTCTATTGCCTTACGGCCTTGAGTACAATATGCATAAATGCGAGGAGGCCATCGCCGGGCTCCTTTTACCCATGGCCGGCGAGACGGTTTACCGCGATACACCGCAAGCACAAAGGGCATCAAAGGTTGTTTCCCTGATCCGGCAGTTGAATGCCGATCTCAACGCGATCACCGGCGGGCGGCATGCCCGGTTTTTTCAGGAGGTTAAAGACCGCGAGGGAAAACCGATGGTTCCCAGAGAAGTCCTGCCCGAAATCGCCAGGACGGCGCTGTCCGACGGCGCATCCATTTATAATCCCGAAGATACGGATTATGACGATAATCTGATGGTGCTGGAGGCGGCTTGGGAGGGAAAACCCCTTGATCGGAATAAAGTAAAAAAAGGCTGAAAAACGAAAGGGAACATTGCCATGAATAAACCTTATATGGGCAAAATCCTCATGGTGGATTTGTCGAATCAGGCCATGACGGAGGAAACAATACCCGACCATGTCTATGAACAGTATCTTTCCGGGATGGGCCTGGGCGCGTATATTCTTTACAACCGCATGCCCGCGGACGCGGATCCACTGGGCCCGGAAAACATTCTAGGCTTCTGTTCGGGATTTCTGACGGGAACGGGCAGTTTATTTTCCGGTCGCTGGACACTGGTGGGCAAATCACCGCTAACCGGATGCTGGGGCGACGCCAATTGCGGCGGCACCTTTTCCCCGGCCATCAAGCACTGCGGCTATGATGCTATTTTCTTTAAGGGCATGAGTCCCGGCCCTGTTTATCTGCATGTAAAAAACGGCAAAACCACTCTGCAGGATGCCTCTGATCTTTGGGGACACGATGCCATTGAGACGGAGGAAACGCTCAAAAAACGGCATGGTTCCAAGGCAGCCGTGGCCGTCATCGGTCCTGCCGGCGAGAAAGTATCTCTTATTTCCGGCGTTTGCAGCGACAAAGGCAGAATCGCCGCCCGATCCGGTCTGGGCGCCGTGATGGGAGTTAAAAAACTCAAGGCGGTCGTCCTTGAGGGCGTGCAGCGCATCGGCGCCCATGATCCGGCAGCCATGAAGCGTCTGAGCCGGCACTGTAACAAGTGGGTCAACTTTCCCCTGCCCCTTACGCCGGGCGGTATTTTTGCCCGCGTGGGCACTTTCATGCGCGTAACGCCCGTGCTTTTTCCCCAGGACGGTCTCTTATACAAGTCCATCCTGCGAAAGTGGGGCACGGGGGGTATGAACCAGCTGTCGATCGAAATGGGTGATTCGCCTCTGAAAAACTGGTCCGGATCGAATCGTGATTTCCCGCTCACGAAGTCCAGAAAGATCAACCCCGATCTTATCAAGGATACGGAAATCGTAAAGTATCATTGTTATTCCTGCCCACTGGGGTGCGGCGGTATTTGCGCCACGAAAGGAAAATATTCGCATACCCATAAACCGGAATATGAAAGTATTCTGGCATTGGGCGGCCTGTGCATGAATGAGGACCTCGACAGTATTTTCTATCTGAACGAGCTTCTGAACAGGGCCGGGATGGATACAATTTCCGCGGGGGCAACGGCGGCCTTTGCCATTGAATGCTACGAAAAAGGCATTCTCACCCAAAAAGAGACAGGCGGCCTGGAGCTTACATGGGGCAATACGGAGGCGATGGTCGCCCTGATCAAAAAGATGATCAACCGGGAGGGAATCGGTGATCTTCTGGCCGACGGAGTAAAAATCGCCGCTCAAAAGATTGGCAGGGGTACCATTGAATTTGCCATTCAGGCCGGAGGCCAGGAACCGGCCATGCATGACGGCCGCAATGATCCGGGCTTCAATGTCCACTACAGCCTGGAACCGTCGCCGGGCCGGCATACGCTGGGCGCCCACCTGTATTACGAAATGTTTCAGCTCTGGAAATGCCTGAAGGATCTGCCCAAACCAAGCCTGCTTTTCACGAAAAACAGCAAGTACAAAATCGACGAGGAAAAAGCCAAGGTAGCCGCCGCGTGCAGCAAGTTCATGAGTCTTTCCAACGGCGCCGGCATGTGTATGTTCGGTCTTTTCCTGGGAGCAAAAAGAATTCCGACATTTGACTGGCTCAATGCCGCAGCGGGCTGGAAGCTGAAGCCCGAGGATTATATGCTCATCGGCGAACGGATTCAGACACTGAAGCAGGCTTTCAATGTCAAACACGGCATTGAGCCCAAAGACAACTTCATGAGCAGCCGCGCCCTGGGGAAGGTCCCCCAGAAAGAAGGCGCCAATAAGGGCAGGTCGGTAGATATTGAAAAACTGGCGCCCGATTACTGGGACCAGTTTGGATGGGACAAGAACACCGGCAAACCCAAAGAAGAAACCCTGCGAAAGCTGGATATTAAATAAGAGGTAAAGTATGCCCTACACGATCACGGAAAAATGCAATGGTTGCGGCGCCTGCGCCCGGATTTGTCCATCCGGCGCCATTTCTGGCGAAAAAAAGAAACTCCATGCGATTGACGGGTCTTTGTGTATCGAATGTGGTGCTTGCGGCAGATTATGTCCTCAGTCCGCCCTGCTCGATGCCGGAGGCTCCGGATGCGAGATGATCAAACGATCGGAATGGCTCAAACCGGAGCTCATCATGGAGGCCTGCATGGCCTGTTCCATCTGTGTAGATGCCTGCCCTGTCGGGTGTCTGGCTCTGTCGGAGCTGCCCCGGGATAAAGGCGTCGATGCCTTCCCCTATCTGAAGGATGCCAAGGCCTGCATTGGCTGCGGTTTATGCAGCCAGGAATGTCCGGCGGATGCCCTGACGATGCAGAAACCGGCAAAAGTACTGAAAGCCGCTGCTTCCGGTTAGTCCGCATGATCCCGGGTAAGCGATAAGAAACGGATGTCTTAAAAATGGCAATGCCGCAGCCGATGGCAAAACAAACGCTATCGGCTGCGGCACACAATTTTTTTTAATAGCTCCTTAGCCCCAGAGATCCCTGGCTACCTGGTCAAGTTCCAGTTCCATCAGTTTCTCTTTTTTCGGTTTCCCTGTTTCCCAGTCCCACTTGCTCACATCATAAAACTCCTTCAACATAAGATCCATACCGGGTTCTATGCCTGCGGTCGCGCCCTCCTTCAAGGCCCGCCTGACAATTTTCGGCAGTTTATCATCCTGCCTTGTCACACCAAGCTTATTATTGATAGCCCGTTTGAGGTTAAGGGACCGTTCACCGAAGGTAAGCAAATCCATTGCTTTATACGGAATGCCGGTAATGGCTGTGAGCGCACGGGCAATCATCGGGGCCGGCATCGGTGAAAAATGACACAAGGTAAAACTGTTGTAGAGTTCGCAAAAATGAAGTATTTTTGCCGTCAGCGCACCTTTTTGTGCCGGATCGTTTTTATCGGAAAAAGAAATTCCCAACTCGAGGCCAACCTCGTTTCCCGGAGCATCCAAATTATAAAAACTGCCTTTCAAATGACAGGCGCCGCGAGGACCGACGGCATAGGAAAGCGCTGCGCCTTGATAGGCCCGCGAGTCGTGCATGGGAAATTCAAGTCCTTTGACATGCGCCGCTTCTTCAGGATCCACTCCGAGAAGTTCAGCCATTTCTTTCACACCCTTGGACAGGATGACGCCGAAGCCCTCCTGCTTAATAATCATATCCAGAAGTTTCAGAATAACCGCGCCATCACCCCATTTGATTTCCATGCCGGCTTTTTCTTTCGTGAGAAGGCCCAGTTCATATAAATGCATGGCAAAGGCGATGGATACGCCCGCCGACATGGTGTCTATCCCATGACGATTACAGAAATGATTGGCCCGCACCACGGTATCAATGTCAAAGTTCATGCAGAGCGGTCCAAACGCAGCCACCGTCTCATATTCAGGACCATCAACCGTTTTGATGTCGTCACTGAAATCCTTAATAATCCGACCGCACCCGACGGGGCAACCGCTGCAGGCATAGGTTCCCATATTATACCGGGATCGAAATGCCGGACCATGCAGCTTCTCAACAGGAAAAATGCTCTTGGTAAAATATTTCGTCGGAACATCTCCCAGTCGCATGCCCAGATCAATGTACATGTTTGTTCCATACAGTTTGTATCCACTCGTATTAGGGGAACTCTTGATGCAGTCACGCGTTTCCTCAATGAGTTTCTTAAGGCTTTCGCTATCCGCAAACTCGGCCTTCTGATTTCCTGAAACAACAACCGCTTTGAGGTTTTTTGAACCCATCAATGCGCCCAAACCGCATCTTCCCGCCGTTCGGCCTTCGTCGTTCATGATGCCGGCAAATTTGAGCAGTTTTTCTCCACCCATGCCGATACAGGCGGTCGAAGCCTTTCCCCCGACTTCTGCGTCAATCAACTCCTGTGTCTCATAGCTGTCCTTGCCCCACAAGTGCGAAGCGCTCTTAATTTCCGCCGTATCTCCCTTAACTAACACATAAACCGGTGCATCGGACTTGCCCGTGATAAGCATCCCGTCATAGCCTGTGCCTTTCAGGCGGAAGGGGAAATTTCCTCCTGTCGTCGCCTCACCCCAGAGACCGCTTCCCGGTGCGATGCCGCATATGGCCGCCCGGCTGACCATCGGAACATTGGAGCCGATAAAAGGTCCCGCTGCGAAAACCAGGGGGTTTTCCGGCGCCAGCGGGTCCATCCCGGGTTTGACATAGTCATAGATCAATCTGGCCGCCAAGGTTGAACCACCAACATATTTTTTCAAATCATCATCGCTGATCGCCAGATCTTCAATTTTTTTGCTGGTAAGATCTATCTTAAGGAATTTTCCAAAATAGCCCTTCATTGAATCACCTCCATACGTCTGAATTCATATTCAATAAGTTACCTTCGTAGGCACACAAAAATAAATCCCTCAGCTGCTCCCTGTTCAGATCATACCATCCGAAATAGAAGGCAGGATCCGTCGGTGTTTGATCCAGAATAAAATCAAGATTCTTTTCAAAATCACCCTTGGAAACCCCGGCATCTTTGAGACTGACAGGCAACTTCAATTCAGCCATCAGGCCGCGTATTTTTTGGATCAGATTGGAAAGGCTTTTCTCTTCAGAGCCCTTATCCCGTATGCCTAACATATCGCAGATTTCCAGATGGCGATCTGTTACCTTGGAATAAACCTGCAGCTCGTAGGTCAGAAACAACAAAACCATCGCGCCGTGATGAATGTGATATAACCCGCCAATCGTATGCCCCAGCGCGTGAGAAATTCCGGAACCCGCATTCGAGAGAGGAATTCCGGCCATTGTAGCCGCATACTGCATCTTGATCCTGGGCATGAGGTCATTAGCATCATGGTAGGCCTTGGGCAGCCACTCGAAGACCATCTTAATTGCCTTCAGGGCGATGGCCTGATTTAATTCATCCGCCCGGGGAGCCATAAAGCCGTCAACGGCATGGGCTAAAGCATCTCCGCCGGTTCCAGCCGTCAGTTGCGAAGGCATCCCGACCGTCAGGGTCGGATCGAGGAGGGCAAAATCGGGGACAAATTCCGGCAGTGCGCCGCCCACACCGAGCTTCACACCATCGGGAAAGGATATCACCGCAATCCCGGTAACTTCCGAGCCGGTTCCGCTTGTAGTCGGGATGGCAACCAGCTTGGCTTTATTCCGCATATTCAAAGGCATGAGGGGACTAAGGATTTTGATGTTGGCATCCGGGTGCTCATACAAAAGCCACGCGCCTTTTGCCGTATCCATCGATGAGCCGCCGCCAATAGCAAAGATGAGGTCCGGTTCAAACGCTCTCATCTTTGCCGCGCAATCCTCGATCGTATCGATCGGAGCGTCCGGTTTCGCCTTGTCCCAGATTTCAAATTTAATACCATGCCTTTTTTCATAAGGGCTCATGATCCTCGGAGCAAAGCGTACCGCGTATTCATCGGTAACGATAAAGGCCTTTTTGGTTTTACATTCCTTAGCCACTAAATCGACGGAATCGGGAAGAAGTCCCGCCTTATCCAGAAAAAGATTTAGTCCGGAAAAAATTCTCGGCACAAAGAAAGCCCGTTGCGCTTCTTTTAAAAATTCTGCCTGTACCATGGGGCCACCCCAGGTTCTCAGCAAATATTCGTGTGACCAGTAGCTCATATTCCCTCCTTACCTTTTGGTATTGGCGACGAAACTGTTCGTTATTGCAAAATTGATTTTTTATATGTGACCCTGTAACCATGAATCTGCACACCCGTGAAATCCGCTAACCCATGCAGAATTTGAGGACGGCGCCAAACCAGGTAAAATCGTGAACTTTGCCGTCAATGCAGACGAAATGATTCGAGAGGCCGCGTTTGATTCCTTCTTCACCGTCTTTAAGTCCATTGAACGCGGTCTCTTCATCGCTCCAGATCATGGCGGCATCAAAGTCATCCAGAACATCATCCGCAGAAAAATTGCCGTCTTTAAAGATGAAGCGCTTCCCCCTTTTACCGTCTTTTGTTTTGATGACTATGCTGCATTCATGACCCATAAGGAATTTCTTAAAGTCATCGTTCGTCTTGGCCGCCCCTTCGAATATGGAGACCAACAGATTAAGCAGTTCTGAAAATTCCATAAATTCCTCCTCCTTTACGCAAACGATGTGAATAATTGGATCATCCATTTTACAATCATGAAACGTTCAATGGAGCTCCCTGGCCGGCATGGATGTTACCGGCTATTTTGCCGCATTCTGTTTATGTTTAAGGAAACATAATGGCTTTAATACGCCGGCTTAAGACATTAGTCAATTTATTATAGTGTCTTAAGATTAATATCGTCTTAATCTAAGACAATTCATCATTGTGATTTTTGAGAGATCGTGATCTAAAGTGCCTGCTGTTGTTTTGAAACGATGAATGATTCTATTTTAAGGAGTATTCAGGCGATGAAAACCAAGGATAAGTCCATAGCGGCCCTCATGGCTGTCTTTCCCAATCATGACGTATTCAGAAAATTTTACGAAGAAAGCAGTCATTCGAAAGCTGTTGAGTCCTTCGTGGCATATGCCGCAAAGAGCAGCATCATCGAAACAGCTGACGTAAAAAGCCTGGAACTGCTTATCCATAAGCATGCCCGGACACCAGACGATTGCACACCACCGAACCATCTCACCTTTGAGACCTTGCTTGAAAAGAAAGCAGATCTGCTCAAAATGAATCTGTCGGTCCGGGCACTGGCCGACCGCATTAATACCTTGATTTCCGAGTGTCGGATTGATTTGCCTAAAGTGGATAAATCCATGTTGTCGAGACTTAAAAAGGAGCCCGCTGACACGATCTATAAGCAGGATGTTCTCAGGAGTTTAGCCTTCTGGCTGGGCCATGAACGTGCGGAACTGGGACCTCTATGGAACTATGAAACATTGGTCAAGCTTTGCTTTGGATCTAAGCAGACGGCAAATCATAAAGAGGGGGTCAGGGTGGGATTTGCCCTCTATAGCAGGGGCGATGTTATCGATCATGAAATTGTGGGATGGCTCAAAAAGGTAACCAAAGGCTACATAGAACAATCTCTCAGCCAGTTTCTCTATGGCCGATGGGGCAAGATTCATTCTCACGATATTACAACATTATACATCGATTTTCCCAAAGAAGAGAAAGTGAGCGACCCGTTGTCTTACCGGCAGTGCCTGAAATGCGCGATTTCCCTGGCCCATCAGATCGCTATCCGCTGGTCGTTATCTAAATACTGTTCGAAAAACAGATTTCTATCCATCGGCATTGTCGTTGGGGATTATGCCGGCCTGGATAATTACCTGCTTCCGATTTTAAACGCGAAACTACCCGGCGATCCCGTGGTCCGCGTATCTGATTATGCCCGTCAATTTCTTCTCATCAGCGACATTCGCGCGATTCTGTGTCAAAAGCCCACAGAGATCACCCTCTTCAATGGCGAATCCCTCTCCATCTGGTGGGTAGCCGCGTTTTGGAGCGCCCTTTATTTTGATTTTGTCCGTGATTTGCTCGAAGACAACGTTCTCCAGAATGATCCTGGATCAGCCAAAATACTGAATCGGCTTCTATGGACCGCTGGAGAAAAAGGACTTTCCGCTGATGACAACGATGAACCGAATGCCATCATCAATTTCTTCAGATTTCCCCACAATTCACTTCTGGGCGTCGAAATTGCGAAGACGCTCTTCTATCGGAGACGTTTTACCGAAGCCAAAGAAATACTACGGATTGTTCTGAGCATCGATCCGACGGAATTGACTGCCCGGACCCTGCGGTTGGAGTTGTTCCGGAATATGGCTGTGGATGCGCCCTCCTATTGTGTGGCCGACGGTCTGTTTAAAATGGCGGAACAGGAAGCCCTCTACATCACAGCCAACTGCGCCTGCCAGTCGGAAGAATTTTATTCTGAATACGCCATGCTTTATCTGGCCAAGGCCGTCATGATGATTAAACACATGCGCCGCAATGATGGTTTTTTTCAAGGGCTCCAGAATAACCAACCATTAAAGGAAATCGTTTTTTCGGCATTCGAAAAAACGGAAGACCTGTTTCAAAAAGGAATAACCGTTTCACCATCCGGCATCCGCTCATCCTACCTCCTGGCTTGTGCAAGGATACTGAAGACCATTTTAAGAAATGACGAAGATATTTTTATTAATCCCGCCAAGCCTATTGACGGTCAACCGGAGATTGTCAGAAAAGCGTCACTGGATCTTCTGATGCAGCTCGGTTTCGTGAGCGGCAATATCCCGATTGAGGCTCAGCAAAATCTCATGGAACAAATCGCCATAAAGAATCAGGAAGTCCACGATGATTCTATTTCACTTCAGGCCTATCGGCCGACGACTTATTACTGTCATGCCGTGGCGTTATGGGATATGTTACCCATCCGGACCGTTGCCATGGCTAAAAGGGCATTTCAAGTGCTGCGGCAGGCGCTGGAGACAGCCAAATCACAGGAAAATGATGATGTCTGCATTTATTCTGTCACCCGCAACTTTGGTGAAATGATTACGGTGCAGGAATTTATCCAGGACATGGAAAAATCAATGCAATTGATCGAGTCAACCACCGGGGGAAATTTATTCAAACGAGACGATCATGAAGTCATCAAGCCTCAGGGAAAATGGTCCTCGATGTTAATGACCTTGAATTTCTGAATGAATGACGCCGGAACACTTTACAGTTTGGGTGAATCCCGGATTACGAAATAAAAAGGGTTGCGGTATTATCCGCAACCCTTTTTTATTCATAATGTCAAACTGATTCTAGCAGCTGAACGCTTCGTCCGTGATTTCCAACGGACTCCTCTCGTTTGCCTTAACGGCTTCGCAGCGGGCCTTCACGGTGGTCAGGATTTCGTTCGCGAAGAATTTCGCGGAGGCGATCCTGCCGCTGTAGAAAGCTGCAT
>CAYULE010000004.1:0-38541 GCA_964445385.1 uncultured Smithella sp. | reverse complement strand
CTATGTGCTGGGCAACAACGGCACGCTTTTGAAGTTCACGGACAAGTAAGCACGGAAACCTTTTCCCCGAATGTTGGTTCTTCCCAATGAAATGGACGATAACAGGCCTCCATCAATGGCAACCTCGACTAAAGGCAATATAAAAATTATTGAACCTTTTTCTGAAGACGATATTCGCTTGATTAGAAGAAACTTCAGTAAGAAACGAAAAATAGTTTATTACTGCATGGCTGTTTTTTTCGCTTTGGGCCTAATGGTCTCTGCTTTTGCGCTTTTTCAGGAAATTCAAAAAGCCCGCGATATTCATGATCTTGTAAACAGCATCAGGTATTGGGAAGTCCTGATACCTTTTTTTATTGGAACCGGTGCGGTGGTTATTTGCCTGCTGGTTCTGGTGGTTTTTCACCAGGAAATCAATATCGAACTGAACAACAACAAGAAGTGTATTTACAAAGGCGTGGTGACAAAACGCTCCGAAAATGCTGTTCGTACCGGCATAGGAAAAAACAGGGACACACAATATTATTACCATATATATTTGGGTGATATTTCTTTTGAACATGAGGATTTATACTTTGAAATTAATGAGGGCGACACCATTGATGTGCAGATTTCTGAAAAATTGAAGATTGTTTTATCCAAAAATATCATAAAAAACAGAAGAGTCGCAGAAGTAATGCCCGAAATCAAAGAGACGCTGGGGATTTTCAATATTGTTGAAAACAAACATGACGTTGGTAAGTGGACAGCACCCCTTACAGAAGAGGAAAATGAAGCTCTTAAGACTCAGATGCAGAAACTTATCATAAGGATTATTTCTGTAGCAATCATATTAACCTTTGCACTTGGAGCAGCGGCAGAAATTATCCTTTGGCATGATCATTACTATACCTGGGATCAATCCCTTGCCATACGTTTGGGCTTCTGGGGAAGTCCACTGGCATTTTTGGGTCTGTTACTCTTCCGCAAGCTGGTTCCCCTTTTAAAGGATATTCACCGTGGAGAAAAGTTAATTATTTTGGAAAAGGTCATTAATAAAGAAGAATACAAATGGGCGTCTACACAAGAGGTTTCTTATTATATAAATGGATTAACAGAAAAAACCGAAGTTCCGCATGACATTTTCAATGCATTGGGTGCCGGCGATGATTATGAACTTCACAAAACCATAACAAGAGGAAAACTCCTGGTTCTGGTCATTCCAAAATCAGGAATAAAATATAAAAATCCTGATTTTTTTCAAACAAAAGAATAAAACCGGCCGACGGCTTTTTGGAAGAAAAAGATGTATTGACAAGCCCTTTTTTTTCCTTTAGGTTACAACCCAAATTTCAAAACCATTTCTGGAGATAATAAAGTGAAAGATATTGGATCTTTAGACATAGGAAGTAATTTTCACGGCTCTCTTTTGGGCATGATTTTAGATGCCGGGTTGATGGTCAAATTTGTTTTGCTGATCCTGCTTGTTCTCTCTGTCGTTTCCTGGACGATCATTTTTCTGAAATTCCGGTATTATCGAAAAATCAGAATAGAGAATGAGGCTTTTGATTCCGATTATCAACGCAGCAACAAGCTTTCCGAAGTCCTGCCGGCGGCTAAAAAATATTCAGTTTCGACAACAGCGGAAGTTTTCCGTGTCGGCTACACCGAACTGACCAAAATGAATAAGGTGTCCAAGGACGGATCGCGGGGCGATGAAATAAGCCTCTCTTCATTGGATAACGTGCAGCGCGCACTCAACCGGGCCTCCAACACGGAAATGACCAAATTGGAGTCCGCACTGGGATTTCTGGCCACAACCGGCTCGGCGAGCCCTTTCATCGGATTATTCGGTACAGTCTGGGGAATCATGGAAACCTTCAAGGCCATCGGCGCGCGCGGTTCGGCAACGCTGGCCGTAGTGGCCCCCGGCATTTCGGAGGCCCTGATTGCCACAGCGGCGGGACTGGCCGCAGCCATTCCGGCGGTTATTTTTTATAATTACTTTTTAAATAAGTCTAAAGCAATGGTGCAGGAAATGGATAACTTTGCCGACGAATTTCTAAATATCGTCGAGCGTTATCTGATCCGTAAATAAGTTTTATTCAGGTTGAAACATGATGCGGACCACACGCAGAAGAAATACCGACAGAAAATCCATGGCGGACATTAACGTCACCCCACTGGTTGACGTCATGCTGGTGCTTTTAATCATCTTTATGGTCACCGCGCCGATGCTTTCCATGGGCATTGATGTCAACCTGCCGCGTGTCAAATCAAAAACGGTCGATCTCGCGGAAGAAAAATTGATTTTAAGCATCAATGAAAATAAAGAAATTTTCCTAAACAAAACCCGGATGCCGCTTCAGGATCTTAACGCAAAGCTTGCCGCCATTTTTGCCGAACGCGTTGAACGGGAGATTTTCCTGCGCGCCGATAAAAACGTTCCTTACGGTTTTGTGGTGGAAGTCATGTCGGAGGTCCGCAAGGCAGGCGTCGATAAGCTCGGCATGATTACGGAGCCGCCCGAGGGCATAAAATGATGTCGCGGATGCCCCATAAGAGCTCCTTCGGCAATACCGGCAGCCCCTACAATATGTTTTTTCTCTCCCTGCTTCTTCACCTGATTGTTTTTGCCGCCGTTATCATCACTGTGCCCACGACCTCAAGACAATTGACCTTTGGCGCACCCTATTCCGTCTCGCTGGTAGGCCCTGAAGTCATGCATTCGCCGCACCAGGACGCCGGGCAAAAAACCATATCCCAGGATTCCCCTCCAACCCCGGCCCCTCCCGTCATTCTCAAGCGTGAACCCGTCGCCTTGAAAGCCGTGCCACTGGTTAAGAAATCGGAATCTACGCCGCTGACGAAGAAAAAAGACACAAGCAAACGGGATATTGAAAAAGCAATCAATGCCATCCGTCAGAAAGAACTCTCCCGAGGCGAAGCCAAAAACACGGGCAAATCCCTGGCGGCCGGATCACCGTATGGCACCGCCACCAACGCTTCGCAGGAAAACCAATCGCAGATAAACGACTACTACCGTTTTGTCTGGTTGAAAATCAAAAAGAACTGGACACTGCCTGCCGCGTTAATGCCCAAAAATAATGTGGAAACCATTATTGAAGTTAGAATTGCGCGAAGCGGCGCCCTGGAATATATTGATTTTGAAAAACGTTCCGGTAATACGGGTTTTGACGAGGCTGCGTTGCGCGCGGTTAAAAAATCAGCACCCTTTCCACCGCTCTCGGAATGGATGCCGAATCGCTCCATTGAAATCGGCATCCGTTTTCATTCTGCGGAATTCCGTTAAATTCGCACATGAGGATCGATTATGATCATGAAAAGTAAATCTGCATTCAGCCTGTTCATTCTATTTGTTGTTTTCGTCATCGGCAACATGGCCGGCACCGCCCTGGCCAAGGTATATATTGATGTTGGCGCGCCCGGATTTCAACAATTCCCCATCGCGGTTTGTGATTTTCAAAATAAATCGGGAGCGTCCTCATCGGCAGGCTTTCACACGGCCATTCCCGAACAGGTCAGGCAATATCTCGATTTATCGGGGATCTTCAAAATTTTAGACAAGAAAAGTTTTCTGGAAGGTGTTGAGCCGGGGAATCCGGAAGCCATCCGCTTTTCCGACTGGTCGGCCATTGGAGCGGATTATCTGCTGCGCGGCAATATGATTGCCAGCCAAAATGATCTCCTTGTGGAGAGCCGCCTTTACGATGTTACACGTGGCCAAATGCTCTTCAATAAAAAGTATTCAGGCAAAACCGGCGATGTACAGGCCATTGCCCGCAACATTGCCGCCGATATCCTGTTTGCGCTGACCGGAGATGCGGGGGACTTCAACACAACCATTGCTTTCATCATCAAAAACAATTCCCGGTCCGATGTTTATATGATGAACTATGACGCATCCGACATGAAAAATCTGACCAATCATCAAAATATAGTTATGTCGCCACGCCTGTCGCCGGACGGACAATATCTTGCTTTTACATCGTACAAAGGCGGCCGGCCGGAGGTTTATCTGCGTCATTTAGCAACGGGAAAGGAAAGAAAAGTATCTTCTTCCATTGGCCTCAATTTATGCGGCTCCTTCTCACCGGACAGCCGACAACTATTACTTACGCTCAGCAAGGACGGCAACCAGGAGATCTATGCGCTGGACATCGGCACCATGACGCTCAAACGCTTAACCCGCAGTCATTCCATTAATGTTTCTCCAGCCTGGTCGCCGGACGGTAATAAAATCGCTTTCGTGTCGAATCGTTCAGGATCACCGCAAATATTTGTCATGGATGCGGACGGCAGCAGTGTTAAGAGAATATCCTTTATCGGCAAATACAACACCTCTCCGTCCTGGTCTCCTCGCGGCGGCAGAATTGCTTATGAAGGTCTTATCAATCACAGGTATCAGATTTTTACCGTGGACGAGAACGGCAATAACCCTGTGCAACTGACATTTGATGATGCGGATAATGAATATCCATCCTGGTCTCCTTCCGGCCGACAAATTGTTTTCAGCTCCCGGCAGGGATCCAAAAGCCGCATCAGCATTATAAACGCCAATGGGCAGAATAAGCGCGTTCTGAAGGAAGCCGGAGCTCACCTGGTGATGCCAACCTGGTCGCCCCGGCCTAAATAAAAAATTATTCATGTTGGGGTTGTTATTTTCCAGCCTTTGCCGTATAGAAAGCATCATGGTAACTCGAAATTTGCGGCTGATATTGAGAAGCAACGGGATTGCCGGGCATTCCCCTTACAAAAACACATCATAGTCCATTGAACTTTATGTTGTTTTGTTGACATCGTCTCATAAGTAATGTTTAATTTAACCCTGTAAATCACTCATTTTTGATGAAAGGAGATTCTCATGAAAAAATATTTAACACTTGTTTGTCTATTAATGGTCTTTGCATTCGGCTTGACCATATTCAGCGGTTGCGCGGAAAAGCAGTCGGTTGTCAAGGATGACACGCTCAAGGCCGCTCGGGACGCAGAAGCCGCCCGCAAAGCAAAAGAACTGGCGGATCGGGAAGCAGCGCTGAGAGCCGAGGCCGCCAGAAGAGATGCGGCACTCCGTGCGATGACCCCGCAGGACATTTATTATGATTATGACAAATCCAGTATTCTCCCCGATGCCCGTGAAACCTTAAAAATAAACGCCGAAATATTTACAAGAAAGAGCAGCGCCAGGATCGTTGTTGAAGGCCACTGCGATGAACGAGGAACCGCGGAATACAACATGGCCCTGGGAGAAAGGCGCGCTCAGGAAGCCAAACGATACCTTGTGGATTTGGGAATCAACGCATCCCGGATGGAAACCATTAGTTACGGCGAGGAGCGTCCCCTGGATAACCGCAGCACGGAAGAAGCCTGGGCAAAAAACAGACGTGCACACTTTCTTTTGAAGTAATTCAGAAAAGGAGAAGGCCTTGAAGAGCTCTCTTTATCTTACATTTCTGATGGCGCTTGCTTTTTCAGTTGCCGGTTGCGCGACATCCTCCGATTTAAAGAAGGTTCGGGCGGAATTAAACCAGCAGATGGAAGAAAAGTTTGTCGCTCAGGACGCACGGATCACCTCGCTGAAAACGGAGCAGGAGAAGAACACCGCCGCTCTGGCTTCCTTGCGTAAAGGGCATGCGAATTCCAATGCGGACTTTGCCGAACTACGCGACCAGATCCATCAATTGCGGGGACAAGTCGAATTATTAAAAAAAGGTGACCTTCCTAAAGGCGCGTCATCTTACGACCGGTACGACGAGCTTCTCCTGAAAATCAATTTTATTGAAAATTTCCTGGAAATCAGTAAAAAAAATTCCCCAAGTGACATCGACATGTCTGCCTTGCCCAAAGATTCTTCGGGTAAAAAAGACAAAGCGGCGATGTATGCTGCGGCTTATCAGACGTTTAAGAACGGTCACTACGCGAAGGCCAGTGAAGCTTTTCAAGACTTTCTGGCCACTTATCCGTCAGGAGAGTATTCTGATAATGCCCAGTTCTGGATTGGTGAATGTTACTTTTTTGAAAAGAAATACGAAAAAGCCATTCTGGAATATGAAAAGGTCACCAAGAAATTCCCCAGCAGCAACAAAGTACCTTACGCTCTGTTAAAGCAGGGACTCTCCTTTTATAATCTGCATGATAAGGCCAGCGCCAAGTTGCTTCTGCAGCAGGTGATCAAGGATTATCCCAATACCCGGCAGGCACGGATTGCGCGCTCTAAACTCCAGGAAATCAAGTAGATCTTCCGTTCGATCATCCGATCAAAACAAAGGGGGCTTTCCATAAAGCCCCCTTTGTTTTGATGCAAAAAATATTTTATTCACACCCTCGGGTCTAATCCATTTTAATGATTTTAACGTCCGCCCCAACCGGTAATTCGAAGACGGACAGATCCGTTGCTTTTTCAACTTTAAGATCGGAATATTTCACAGAGACAGCCGTCACGTTATCCGGCCATTGAATAGATATCTTTCCGGCAAGAGAGCTTCCCGCTGCATAATTTCCATATTGGACCTGAAAAATTTCTCTGCCATCCTGACGGTAACGGATCAATCTGGTCATTCTTCCGCCATTCTCCATCCAGATCTTTTGCGAAGTCCCCGAAGGCGTTTTCATTTCCAGACAAAGGAGAGGGTCTTCCTCACAATGTTGATAAGACACATTATCACCGGCGAGGGGTGGATAAGCACTGGAGAGGATCATTACAATATCTTCAATGTCTAAAGACCAGGGCAGGAAACGTGACAGATTTTCAGCAGAGGGTTTACCTGAATACAGTAAGCTCTGCGACGGAATAAATATTGTCATATCATCGGGCGTGGCGGTCAAGAATAAATCGGGGGTGCCAATCACCGGCAGCATCTCCAAACGAAGGTAGGAAGGCTTCTGTAAAATCAACGCGGCTCTGATGGGATAATGTCCCTGCGCCGTCATCAGATCAATCTGCGCCGTGGCGATTATCCTGTCCGTATCCTTTATGGTTCGGGCAATAAGCGTTAAAGGCTCGGGCCGAACTCGTGCCTGTGTAACGCTGTTCCCTGCGCATCCGCAAGCCAGCATCGACAGCAATAAAACAATTATGATTCGCTCACAGGGGAAAAACCGATCACGCATATCCAAAATACTTCCCCAGGAAAAATGACACAGGTCCTGGTATCTCTATTTTTTATGGATTAGATTATCAAGTTTCGTCTTCAGCTTACTGTTGCCGGGATCTTTTGCCGCGGCCTTCCGATAGTATTGCAGGGCTTCTTGATCCTGGCCGATTTTTAAATATACATCTCCCAAATGCTCCATGATATTGGAATCATCAGGTAAGAGTTCCAAGGCTCTTTTGAGATGTGTAAGAGCGCTCGCATATTGATTCTTTTTGTAATGGACCCAGCCCAGCGAGTCCAGGATATATCCATTGTCCGGTTTGATTTTGAGGGCCTGCATAATCATTTGTTCGGCCCGGTCGAGATGGAGACCACGATCGGCATACAAATAACCGATAAAATTAAGCGCGTCTGCGTGTTTTGGATCAATCTCCAGCACCTTTTCCATAGACTTGATGCTTTCCTCGAAACGGTTCATTTTTTCCAGAATCGTACCCAGGACATAATGCAGATCCGTGTTGCGCGGAAAATGTCCGATCCCTTCCATGACCGTTTTTTCCGCCGCAACCATGTCTTTTTTCTCTTCATACAATGATGACAAATAGAGATACGACACAACCTGATCATGTTTCTTCTGAATGGATTGGGTCATGACCCCGATCGCTTCGTCAAGTCCGCCTTTATTCTTTAAAATCATCGCCACGTGAACTTGGGCGTTGGTGTATAATTCAAATGCCGGAGATATTTTTTGATACTCTGCCTGCGCCGCCTGCCAGTCACCTTTCTGCTCCATCGTATTGGCCAGAAGATAACGCAATTTATCGTCTTTTGGCGTTTTCTCCAGAAGCGATAAAAATTGAATGGCAGCCGCATCAAACCGGCGCATATCGTAGTATAAAAGCCCCAGCGCGGCAACCACCTCCCGATTGGAGGGATCCGTTTTCAAAATGTTTTGAAATTCTGCCTCTGCCTCCTTCTGT
This sequence comes from uncultured Smithella sp., assembly GCA_964445385.1. Classification (GTDB taxonomy): domain Bacteria; phylum Desulfobacterota; class Syntrophia; order Syntrophales; family Smithellaceae; genus UBA8904. Next base: position 30,467 of record CAYULE010000004.1, on the reverse strand, counting down.
TTGTTCATTTTTATCAGCAGTTCGGCGATCTTCACCCGGAAACTGATCCGGGTGGGATTCACTTCCAGATAGCGGCGATAAACGCCAATGGCTTGATCATATTCGCCTTGAGCTTCATATAGTGTAGCCAGTCCAATCCAACCCGCTTCAAATGCCGGACTTTGCAAAGTAATCTTTTGATAAAGAGCCTCCGCCTCCGTGAAACGTTTCATCTGGGTCAGCGTTTTCGCGTAATAATAACTGCCGATAACATTATCAGGATCAATTTTAAGCATTTTCTTATAAGCTTTTTCGGCGGCCTTATACTTTTTTTCCTGAGCGTAAATCGTTGCCAGGTATAAATAGGCAACCAGATTCTTCGGATCCATTTCTATGATGGTCTGATACTCACGAATCGCTTTATTGTATTGACGCAAGTTAAAATACAAACCACCCATAATCGAATGCAGCTCCGTATTGCGGGGATTTTTAGCCAGAGCTGTTTCACCCAAAGACAGGGCCAGATCGACTTGACCGTTTTCAACATACAGCGAGACCAGTTCGGTTACGAGATAAGACGAATCGGGATGAAAGGCGAGCGCCTGTTTCAATTGATCGATCGCTCCCGTCAGGTCGCCATCCAGCCGCAATAAAACGCCCAGCGAATAATGATAAGCCGCCGCGCCGGAATACGGTTCGGAAATGGAGGGAAGAGAAGACAACGGCCGGATAGATGACAAAGAAGCGCAGCCGGAAAAAAGAACCGGGAGAAGAAATCCACAGATTAAAATATTAATAATTTTTTTTTGCATAGTATCGTTGCTCTCGATTCTCACATCCCGGGAAAAAAACTGTTTTCAGGATGCATCTCCCGATGCTTTCATCTTCATCAGCTTAGATACCGGAATAATCGAAATACCTTTTTCCCGAAAAACTTTATTAGCGTCTCTGATCGCCCGAATGGTTTCAGGATAGGGATGGCCGATGATAATCAGTGGCGAGTTACCGGCAGGCGCTTCGGCTACCTCCATCAGGATTTGATAAATTTTTGAATAATCGCGATCGTTATCCAGAAAAATTTTACGTGACGCGACCGTCAAATGAACTTTCTCAGCAGCCCCGCTGGTTTTTGAATTGTTGGTCGTCCGCGAATCGATAAAAAACAAATCCCTTTTTTTTAATTGTTTAAAAACCGGTATCAGCTTAGCTTCATTGGCCATAAATTTAGAGCCCATGTGGTTGTTGACACCGGAAACATAGGGAACGGAAGCCATATCTTTCTCCAACTGAAAGACGATTTCTTCCTCACTCATATCTGTGAAAAGAGCGCCGCTGCCCGGTTTTTCCTTTGGGTAGGAAAGCGGCTCCATCGGCAGGTGTAACAAGGTTTCACGATTGGACTTATGCAGGGTCTCCGCCGCTTCGCGCGAATGCGCGACAAGCGGCAAAACAGCAAACGTGATATCTGCGTCAATATTTAAAAGTTCCCGCACCGGCTTCATATCGTAACCGATGTCATCAATGATAATAGCCACCTGTCTTACCGACATCCGCGGCGGCGTTATTTTAGCAATAACGATCTTTTCCTGCTTGGGGAGCTTCCCGCTGACCGTCGGCTCCTGACGACTGCTCTTTTCTTTTTCCGGCAACGCTTTTGCAACCGTCTGGGCTGGTGACTTTTCTTTTATGGTCGCTTTCGGCTGCGTTATCTGCTTCTTCCGGGCAGGCGGTGGTTTGACAACAACCGTCTCTTCCCCATGAAACAGGATCACATAAACGATGGCAGCAATAGATAGGACAATCAGCGTTGTTAAAACAGCGGCAAAGACATTATTCTTTTTTTTCTTTTTCATAGCCGACAAAAACCGCTCTCCTGTGAAAACAGCATCAGTTGACCAGATTCTTTTTCATGATCTGCCAGCTTTTTAAAATATCAACGGCCGTCCTGAGTTGATTGTCTTTCGCCAGGTCGGCAGTCTCTTTAATGCCCTCAGCCTTATTTTCATCAAGCTGCGTGCCGTCTTCTTTAGCCGGTTTAATGTGACCTTTAAGATCCTTTTCCCGAAGTCTTTCCTCCAGGTGATTCTCCAGATCCTCGGATGGTTTGATAAACTTAACGATAATGTCCGGTTTGATCCCCTCCGCCTGAATGGACCTGCCACTGGGCGTATAATACCGGGCGGTCGTTAATTTCAGGGCTGAACCGTCTTCCAGTGGAATCACCGTTTGCACGGATGCTTTGCCGAAAGTATGGGTCCCCACAATCAACGCCCGGCCGTTATCCTGCAATGCGCCGGCCACAATCTCTGCCGCGCTTGCTGTGCCTTCATTCACCAGAACAACCACGGGAACCGTGACTTCCTTGCTGCCGTTGTCCCGTGCCATCGTCTTGGTTTCCATATTTTTCGTCCGGCCGCGTGTGGACACAATAATGCCTGATTTCAGAAACATGTCCGACACCTCAATGGCCTGATTCAGAAGTCCACCGGGATCATTCCTCAAATCCAGGACCAGCCCTTTCATGGGCTTTGTTTTTTCGGTCACTTCGATCAGCGCTTTGCGCAGATCGGCAGACGTCCTTTCATGGAAAGACGCGATACGAATATAGCCGATATGGTCATCGAATGTTTTTGATTTGACGCTTTGGACCTGGATAATCGCCCGCTTCATGATAAAATCTTTGGGTTTGGACATGTTCTCCCGCATAATGGTAATGGTTACTTTGGAATCCTTCGGACCGCGCAACTTTTTCACGGCTTCCATGATAGTGATATCCTTAGTAGATTTACCATCAATTTTGATAATCTGATCGCCGGGTTTCACACCGGCCTTATCTGCGGGGGTATCCTCGATGGGAGAGACAACCGTTAACACGTCTTTCAATATTGTAATCTCAATGCCAATCCCGCCGAAACGACCCTTTGTCTCCACTTCCAGTTCTTTATAAGTATCGGCTGTCATAAACGCACTATGGGGATCAAGGGACTTAATCATGCCGCTGATCGCGCCCTGAATCAAAACAGAGGAATCCACCGGATCGACATAATTTTTCTGCACCATATCCAGAACTTCATTGAATGTTTTAATCTCTTTATAGATGTTTTTGTCCCGCGCAGAGACCTTGCTGTCGGAATACGGCCCGGAAATGATCAAGATTCCAAATAGAATAATGACGATTACTGGCCATTTACCGGAGATGTTTTTCATATGCTGCCTCACCGTAAACAAGATAATTTATTTATATAGAGATACATAATCTGATAAACCATATACCATTTCTCCAATTATTTTCCATATATTTCGGCAATCAGGAAAGAAATGTTCAGAATACTTTTATGGAATAGATGCATGAAAATCCACAGGGGATGTTTTCTACTCAATCGACCATGTTGTCCGGTCTCCTGAGTCCTTCAACGTAATATTCTGCAAAGCCAGTTCTTTGCGAATATCATCAGCCAGACTCCAATCTTTATCCTGACGGGCTTTTTGCCGATCTAAAATCAGCGCTTCGATTTTGGAAACATCCAAACCGCGTTTCCCGACTTCAATATCACGGTCGGTATGGAAGAAAACATCCGGATCAGACTGAAAGACACCCAGCACCTCGCCAAAACAACTAAATATGCCTGAGGCGACTTCCAGAATAACCTGTTTGGCCGACAGGGGCATCTTCTTTTCCGCCGTCGTAACATTATTGATCAAGCGGGCAGCGTCAAAAACATACCCCAGAGCCTGCGCCGTATTAAAATCATCGTCGAGGGCGGCGTCAAATTTATCTTTTAATCCATTTATTTTATTAACGTACTCCTGCTCGGCAGGTTGAAGATTTTCCCGGGCTTGTGCAGAACATAACGCCCGCGTATCTTTCATCAGCTGCAGGGCCGTATAGCAGCGAATAAGAGCGGTTCTGGCCTCCTTGAGTGACGCATCCGAATAATCCACAGGACTTCGGTAATGGCTCTGGAGCATAAACAAGCGCAGGGCTTCCGGATGGTATTGCTTGATAATCTCCCGGATCGGGAAGATATTCCCCAATGATTTTGACATTTTCTCCGCGTTGATCTTCACAAATCCGTTGTGCATCCAGTAATTGGCCGGGGGCTTTCCCGTTGCCGCCTGGGATTGAGCGATTTCATTTTCGTGATGCGGAAAAATCAGGTCTTCACCACCCCCGTGAATGTCGAATGTTTCGCCCAGATAGCGCCGGCTCATGGCCGAGCATTCAATATGCCAGCCCGGTCTGCCTTTTCCCCACGGACTTTCCCATGAAGGCTCACCTTCTTTGCTTTTTTTCCACAAAACAAAGTCCAGCGGGTTCCTTTTCTTATCATTGACATCTACACGGGAGCCCGCCACCATTTCATCCAGGTGACGTCCCGACAACCCGCCATAGGCGGGGAATTTGTCAACCGCAAAAAACACATCACCATCCACCGCATAGGCAATGCCTTTTTCTTCCAGCGTCGAAATCAGAGCGATCATATCCGCCATATGCGCGGTGGCTTTCGGCGTCACGGTGGGGGACAAAACATTGAGAGCGGCCATATCTTCGTCATGCAGATGGATATATCGTTCGGCTATTTGATAGATATCAACACCTTCTTTATTCGCCCGATCAATGATCTTGTCGTCAATGTCGGTAAAGTTTTTTACATATGTCACGTCATAACCACGGGCTTTCAAATGCCTGAAAACCACATCAAAAACCACCGCAGCGCGGGCATGACCGATATGGCAGACATCGTATGCCGTAATACCGCACACATACATGCCGACGGCGCCTTCCTTAATCGGTTGAAGTGTTTCTTTTTGTCTTGTTCTGGTATTAAATATTTTCTGAGGCATATTTCTTTCTTTCATCAGGGATAAAGCGGGGCCATTTGCAAACCGCTGTCTTCGGTCAGAGAACAAGCCAGATTCATATTCTGTACAGCCTGTCCGGCAGCTCCCTTAATCAAATTGTCAATGGCGGAAATAATAACCACCCGGTTGGTCCGTGAATCAACCGCGAGTCCGATATCACAGTAATTTGATCCGCAAACCGACGAGATATTGGGATATGTTCCAACGGGGGATATCCGTACAAACTTTTCCGATGCATAAGCTGACGAATAAAGTGCATGCAGTTCGGCAAGCTTTATGTCTTTCTTAAGCGTCGCGTAAACCGTGCTCAAAATACCTCTTTTCACCGGCAATAAATGCGGCGTAAAGGAAATCGCGAATTTCTCCCCGGCCAGCGCACTGAGCTCTTGTTCAATCTCCGGTGTATGCCTGTGTTTGCCCACTTTATAAGCTTTAAATCCGCCGTCCACTTCACAAAAAAGCGACCCGACTACAGGATCTCTTCCCGCGCCGCTCACACCGGACGCCGAATCGGCAATGATCGTAGATACATCCAGCAGATTGTCTTTCAACGCGGGTGCCAATCCCAAAATGATGCTGGTCGGATAACAACCCGGATTGGCAATTAATTGGGATTTTTTAATATCCTGCCGGTAGAGTTCAGGCAGCCCATAAACGGCCTGGCCGAAAAGACCGGCACTACTGTGTTTGGCATACCATTTTTCGTAAGTGGTCAGATCCCGCAATCGATAGTCGGCGGAAAGATCAATCACTTTTTTGCCCGCCTGAATAAAGACGGGAGCAAAATCCATGGAAACACCGTGCGGCAGAGCCAGGAAAACAACATCGCAGAGGTTGGCAATCTCCTGAGGGGTAGCATTAGAATAGGTTAGCGATGTTAATCCGGAAAGAGACGGAAATACGTCCACCACCGGCACGCCGGCATAGCGCCGGGAAGTAACAGCCAACAATTCCACCTGCGGATGCCCGGATAAAATCCTGATGAGTTCCTGCCCTGTATAACCACTGCCCCCGAAAATCGCTGTTTTAATTTTCATAAAAAACTCCAAAAAAAAGGGAGGCCTGAAAGCCCCCCTTGGATGATTAGCGTTTGGAGAATTGGAATCTCTTGCGGGCTCCCGGCTGGCCGTACTTCTTTCTTTCCTTGATGCGGGCGTCTCGCGTTAAGAAGCCCGCTTTTTTCAGTATGGAACGCAACTCGGCGTCATATTCCAGCAGTGCTTTGGAAATTCCATGTTTAACGGCGCCAGCCTGGCCGGCAACGCCGCCGCCACTGACATTAACATATAAATCGAACTGGTCTTTCTTACCGGTGATTTCCAGAGGCTGCCTGATGATCATTTTCAGGCTGGGACGTGTAAAATACTCCTCATAGTTTCTTTTGTTCACCACGATACTGCCGTTGCCTGATTTCATATAGACACGGGCAATAGCGCTTTTTCTCTTACCGGTTGCATAAAAACGTTGTACTGTCATGACTTCTCCCAATTAATTTAATAATCAATCAATATTCACCAGGCAATTAAACTGCCAGTGTTTGTGGACATTGAGCTTCGTGCGGATGCGCGTTGCCGCTGTATACCTTGAGTTTCTTCAGCATTTTTCTGCCCAGGTTATTCTTCGGCAGCATCCCGGCCACAGCAATGCGAATTAAATTTTCCGGTTTTTCCGCCAGCATTTTACCCGCGGCCGTTTCTCTTAATCCTCCCGGATAACCGGAATAGGAATAATAAATTTTATCGGTGAGCTTTTTGCCGGTCAAGGTGATTTTTTCGGCATTCAGCACCACGATAAAATCGCCGGTATCGACATGCGGCGTATAAATCGCTTTGTGCTTGCCCCGAAGACGCAGCGCGATCTGACTCGCCAGCCTTCCTAATACTTTACCGGACGCATCGACCACATACCAGTCTTGTTTTGTCTCTTCTGCCTTCGCTGAAAATGTTTTCATATTAAACCGCCACTTAGTTAAAAATTTAAAGATGCAAGCTATGCAATTCCCGCCTGTTTGTCAAGAAAAATATTTGAATAGTTATATAATTAATAATACCGGACAAGCCTTATGACAAAAATGGTAAATACCATAAGTCCCGGCAGGTAAAACCATGATTAAATTCCAAGTACACCTAATCCAGCCAGGGATATTCTCAGCACAATTCTTTCATCATTATACGTCCTGGTGTAGTCGGCTCCCACTCCCCAGCATTGTTCTGTATAGATCAACCCGACCGAATTTTCTACCGTTTGATTGTTAAACTGATCAAACCGTACAACCAATTTGCCACTCAGATGCTCGGTGATAACTGCGGTTAAGTCCATATTAATTTCTTCAATCGAATTCAGTGTATAGCGATAACCAAACGTCAGTTTATCACCCCGCCAGTCTTTTATGCCCAAATCATAGTTCATTTCTCTCCAGCCGTTATACACACTGTATCGATTACGGGCGGCAAAGAAAACATAGGGATGTGGTTTAAAATTAAGCTCCATGCCAACATCCGACAAAGGCCGTCTCTCTCTGGCTAAACCCGCCATATCTCTCTTGGCCTCGTTAATGTCATACGCCTCAAACAGCTTGAAACGGAACAAATTAAGATAATTGCGCGCGCCAGTTTTGTCCGTCACCCTGGCGGTTACCGTATTAGTGAGCGACCAGGCCATTGCGTTTTGTTCTTTAAAAACAGTGGTGTTAACAATATTGGATGACAAAGAATTGTCTAAAAATGAATCGATCCAAGGCAAATAATCGGGAAGATCGTGTTGCCGTATATTGGGAATGTAGGAATAGAAAATTTCAGGCTTGATTTCATGCCGGATTTTCTCCCAGTTCTGGATGTTAACATCAAATACGCGGGAAATCCGGCTGTTGACAGCCAGACCCGCATTATAAGTCATCCGTTCACCGCTTCTATTTTCGGAATTGGCATCTTTGTCGTCGCGGTTCCAATAGATCTCACGTAAGTTGACTTGCGGTATAACCTTCGCATAGCTGGAAATGTTAAACGGTAAAGAAACCGTCGGGGAAAAATCAATATATTGTCCCTTCTGCCCCTCACCCCGGTAAAAATAGTCATAGGTACCTTCAAATTCTAAATACACGGGTGTTGAAAACAACGGCTGTTTGATACCGGTAAAAATTATTTCCGGATACTGCTGTAATGTCCGGTCATTATTAATCGCCGAAAAATCGTCTATGGAACTTATCCGGGCCATCAGGGTGTAGTTATCCCACCCTTTATATAAACGAGCGGATGATTCCAGAAACGGTAGAGACTCATTCCCTTGAAAAGGAACTTTCCGGAACGGGTCTTCCTCGGACTGGGAAAAATTTGTTAAATAATAATTGTGAGAGTTGAAATCACGAAAATACCAGGAATCGGAAACACGGTGCAAATCCGTCCGGACATAAAACTGCGAATCAAAATTCGTCTGATGATTGACATAATAAGACCAGCGCTGGTGCATATCCTGCCAGTCGCGGCTTTGCGTACTGCTAACGGTTTCCGTGACATGTTTATTGTCCTGCATGTAGTCGCCGTAAATCGTACCAAAAGAATGACTTCCCAGAAAATACCGGAATTCCACGCCTTCTTTAAATCCTCTTTTTTCAATGTAACGCGAATAAAATGTTGCATCCATCTGTGGATTAATCGCCCAGAAAAAAGGAATCTCGATATCCATACCGTCCTTATCTCTCGAGTAAGCAAGATAGGGGAAAAGAAATCCTGTCTGACGCTTGGTTTTTGCGGGAAACGCGACGAGAGGTGAATAGATAACCGGCACGTCTTTGGTCAACATGCGGGCATTCGTCATCCAGCCATACCCGTCAACGGTCACTTTCATATTGGAACCGGCCAATTGCCAGTCAGGATTATCGCCGTCACAGGTTGTAGCCAGAGGCTTTTCAATATAATAAGTGTTTTCACCGGTTTTTTCGATCTTGTCTCCTTTAATGTAAAAATGATTACGCGCGTAAAAGGCTTTGGAATTATAGGCCACACCCGTTTTATCTTCCACGTTCACGATGATTTTATCACCCTCGAGTGTATCCTTCTCCATTTTCAGAAAAGCGTTGCCCTGGGCGGTCGCCAGATTATTCTTTCGATCGTACTCAACATTAGCTGCAGTTAAGACACCATCGTTATAGGTAATGACGACATTGCCTTCAGCCGAATAAACGTCGCGTTCGTTATCGTAGGACAGACTGTTCGCTTCAATCTTCACCGGCGTTTCACTGGCTTTGGTAGCAACAGGATTCTTTTTCCCGGCTACAGGGGAGGGGGACAATGTCTTTGCATCAATAGCCATTTCTTGACTATACGCTTCAATCTTCACCGGCGTTTCACTGGCCTTGGCAGCAGCAGGATTCTTTGTTCCCGCTACAGGGGATGGGGACAATGTCTTTGCATCCATAACCGTTTCTTGTTTGACGGTCTTTGGGGGTATTTTTTCGACGGCTGGTTTTAGCGGTTCCTCGGCGTCTTTGGCAGGGTTCTGCTTCTTAACTTCTGATATCTTTTCTTTTTTTTGTAAAATTTTCGGCGCGTTACCTTTTGATGCAGAAGAAATGACTGCTGCCGGTTTGATGATAGGTCCTCTGCCGGAATGCACGGGATCCGTCAAGCCCTGATCGGTTCCCGCTTTGACATATCCTCTGTCGATAGCCTGTTGTTCCGAGTTAAAATAGACACGTTGATTCTCTTTAACCTTGTTGTAATAGGGCATACCGGGCAAATGATAGCGTTGGGTATCTTTATTGCCAACCACGATCATTTGAGAAGACAAAATTCCCGTTGCTTCAGCTTTTTGTATGGATACAGGCCAAGCCACATTGATCAATGTGGCCAGCAGAAAAACCAGCATGGAATTGAGCCATAAAGGTTTCATCTTGATCCGGCCTCACAAGCGTAGTTTGTTTCCTTGGGAATCATCGATATAGTGGGTATTGTCAGAAGATGCCGCATTTGGATTCTCAAAATTTCAATGCCTTTTTAATTTAATGGTAGACTTCTTATCACAACAAACCATTTCTGGAAATACTTGTTTTACTTCACCGGCAAGATAAAGCGAACCGCAGGCGCAGATCAAATCATCTGTTCCGGCACATTGCAGCGCCTGCTCAATGGATGCCATCACACTTTTTGACATCAGAACCGGATAACCCTCGCTTTCCATGAATGCCGCCAGCACCTGAGGGGTCACAGCGCGTTTCGTCTGCAAAGGCGGCAGAAAAGTTTTATGGACCAATGGCGCTATCTTTCGAAGCATGCGGCGATAGTCCTTATCGGCCAGGGCGCTGAAAATTAAAATCAGGCGACGACCGGAGAAATCCTTCTGCAGTAAACGGCAAAGCGATGCGATGCCTGCCGGATTGTGCGCGCCATCCAGCAGAAACAGGGGGTCTTGACGCAGGATTTCCCCTCTTGCCTCCCAGCGGGTTTTCGCCAGTCCCTTTTGAATCGCCTGATCATCAATCCGATAACCCTTCTTCTCCAGAATTTCAATAGCCGCCAGAGCCAGGGCCGTATTGGACAATTGATACGATCCCCGCAGGGGAACGGTGAGCTGCTCAATCTTGCGATTTTGTCCTTGATACGATATCGACTCATCCCGATGGATTTTTATCTTAAAATCTATACCCAGGCGGACAAGCCGGGCCTGCTGTTCGTGACATATCCCGGTAAAAACATCGATAACTTTCTCTTGTGTCGCGGCAGTGACACAGACACCCTTTCTTTTGATGATCCCGCCCTTTTCCCGGGCAATCGCTGTAAGCGTTTTGCCCAGATAAGCCGTGTGCTCCAACGCAATATTCGTGATTACCGATACCAGTGGCTGACTGATATTAGTGGCATCCAGCCGCCCGCCCAAACCGACTTCCAGAACGGCAATATTCACCCTCCGGCGCGAAAAATAAAGAAAGGCGGCAGCCGTCAGGCATTCAAAATATGTCACCGGTTCCCGGGTATGATCTTTGATTTCAGCAATCAATTCTCCCAGGTCATGGCGGGATATTTTAATTCCATTGATGACAATTCTTTCGCGAACATCGATCAGGTGAGGCGACGTGTAGAGACCGACTTTTAAACCGGCATGCTGTAAAATAGAAGCCAGCATGACGGCCGTAGATCCTTTGCCGTTGGTACCGGCAATCAGGACCGAATGAAAGGAGTTCTGCGGATCCCCCATCCGGGACAACAGCCCGCTGATTGCCTCAAGGCCAAAATGCATAACATCAATATTCAGGCCGGAAAGATAAGCGCCGGAATTAAATTTATTCATGGGATTGCCGGTTAATTAAATGCGAATGACTTGACCATCTTCAATGATATGAATTTTTTTATTCTGGATTGCCGCGACTTCGCGGCGGATTGCACCGGCATACTGTGGTTTCATGTGATGAAGATAAATCTCCGGCTTAACGTCTTTCATTTTTTTCAGCTCCGCCGCCAGCGTTACCGGTGTGAGATGACCGGTCTTATCCGCGGTGCTTTGCATCGTGCCGGGCAAGGATGTTTCCACAAATATCGCTTTCAGTCCCTTTGTGTTTCTTGCGACTTTCCAGGCGTCCTCAGTGGGTCCCGTATCGCCCAGAAAAAGAACCGCCTTGTCTTTTGACTTCATCATGAATCCCATGGTTTCCACGGTATGATGAACACCCATCGCCCGCACCTGCCAATCGCCCAATATTTTTTTCGGGCCGGGTGCAAGAATCTCAAACTTAATCAGTGGCGATTTGACGCTGGGAATTCGTGAAAAATCAGGCCAGATAACATTATTGAACAGATGTCGGTGGAGACTTTCAATGATCCCCCGGCTGCTCACAACCACCAACGGTCTTTCCCGTTTCGCGTAATAAAGATTGTCCGCCAGAAACATGATGTCGCGCACATGATCCAGGTGGGCGTGTGTTATGAAAATGTAATCAATGCGAAGTTGTTCTTCCAGTGTCAGCACCGGTGTGACTGTTCCCGCATCAATCAGGACATTTTTTTCAAGCAGAAAACTTGTCGTATTGTGATGAGGCAGTTGTGAACCGTGACAACCCAGCACCCGTATGTTCATGAAGAGCTCCTCGCCGGCCATGATACTGAAATAGTTTACAGTTAAATTATCATACCTTTGGCAGGCAGGCAATAAGATTATGTCGCAGGGAAAAGCGAGCCGTTTGAACATTAAAAAACATACTGAGGCATAAATGTGATTAAAGACAAAATGTATTCTATTAAATTTATTCTATTGAATTTCATCAACATTCATGGTCCAATCAAGACTAACACACAAGAGGGCTTGTTGCAATGAGACGTCTTTTTTGTCAGCACTTGGCAAAGAAGTGTTTTTCAACGTCGAAAACTAAGCAAGGTAAAACATGGAACGTATTGAGTTAGACTTCCTGGAACTGGAGCGTGAAATCATCCACTTCATCAGTCAGAACACAACCTGGGTTCTGGCTACGGCAACAGGAAATCATGTAACCGCGCGATCTATATTCACCGTGAATATCGGCATGAATTTCTTTTTCCAAACCGATAGAAATTTTCTGAAATACAAACAAATAACCATCAATCCAAACGTCGCCCTCTGCCGCGATAATTATCAAATTGAAGGGGCTGCCAAAGAGCTTGGCCATCCTCTGGAGGGAAAGAATGCGGCCATCAACAACCTTTTTCGGCAACACCACGCCCTTGCTTACAAAAGATACTCGTTAATCAAGACGGCAACGATGTTCGAAATACGGCCCACGCAAGTTACCATCTGGAAACATACGGACAAGCAGACCTGTCGGGACATTCTTATGTTTCTTTCCAGAAAGGCGTACCGCGAAACTTACATTATGCATTCACGATAACACCACGGGCAAACTATCGTAAAGCCGGTATCAGGAGGCATGAGATTCAGTAAGGTGCATGCCATAAGAGTTTAATCAGATCTAGACGGTGCGTTTCTAGTTCTAGTATTACTTTCAGAGAGGAGATTATGTTATGCCAAATGTCAGCGCGGAAGTAACCAATTACCAGTATGAGTTTCGAGCTATCAATGCGGAAAACGCGGCATTTCTGTATCTATTTGACGCGCAAAACAAGCTTTTGTGCATGGCCGCGTTTGTGGAGAGAACGGGCCCTCTGCCAGGTCCCAGACAAAGCCCCAGCGGAACGGTTTTCCTAAGCCTCTACCGTGGCGATCTGGACGCTGTGATTGATATGTTGCGCAATGAAAAGCCTGTGATGTTTAACTGGTCAATCGATAATCAATCGGCACAAATCACGACAGGCAAAGAGCCCGTAGGTGAAGAAGAAGGCAAACACATCCATGCACTCTTCACAAAGAAAAAGACGGAAGCTCGCAAAAACACCCGGAAAACAGCCGCGAAAAGAAAGACTGCGAAATAGCGGGATGAATATCGATAAGCCCATTGACATAGAAAAGTATTGCATCTATAGTTTCCGCTGTTTTTATCCAGACAAACACAGAAACTCTTAATTTTTAAACAGGAGACATGACGATGGTAAACGAATTCGGGGAAAAGAAAAAAACTCACTGGCTGCTGTGGTTTATGGGATTCCTGCTGGTCCTCACAGCCGTCTTTGTCCTTTATATCTGGCTGGCACTCACCTGGAGCTTTTCTCAAGGCGAGCGGGTCGGTTATATTCAGAAACTGTCCAAAACCGGCTGGGTCTGTAAAACCTGGGAAGGCGAAATGGCCATGGTCACCATGCCCGGCGCCATTCCCGATAAATTTCTATTCAGCATTCGGGATGATAAAGTTGCGGAACGCATCAATAAACTGGCAGGAAAACGTGTCGCCCTGATTTACGAACAACACAAAGGACTTCCGACAAACTGCTTCGGTGATACAGAATATTTCATTGTTGATGTCCGGGCGGTACAATAACAAGGCAAGGTCATTCCCCCATTATTTATTGAGATGGGGCAGGAACTAGTTCGTCTTTTTCTTTTTTTTACCGAGAAATTTGAGTTCCTGTATGTAAATTCGCCGTCTTGACAATTCTAAATGAAGTGATGAAACTATGATTGTGGACAGTTGATATCGGCGTTAAAGAGTTGGTTATCATCATAACCGTTCAATACAAGCCGGGTACAAGGAGGAAAAATGTAATCCCCAATTTAATCTGAATACTTGCCAAATTCTTTCTGCGTCTGCATCATTGCTCCCCTGAGAACTTTTTTCTGATTCATTCCAAACAAACTCACCAAATCTGCCCGATTTTTGATATTCGTGGACAGTTGAAAGCATATTGAAGATCAGTCGTTTCATTTTTTGTTTATTTAGAAACATATCGGACATTAAAATGAAAGGAGATATTGTTATGGACAGACTTCATTTAACTGAGCAGGAAGAAGGCGAACTTTTACTAATCCTCGAGAGATATATGCCGGATCTCAAAAGTGAAATTGCAAATACGGACCGGAAAGAATTCCGTAAAGATCTTCAGGAACGTGAAGTCTTTATGGCGGAACTCATCAGTCGTTTAAAACATTGATCGCTTCTTTGTGCTGCAAGTACTGGCGGAATCCTTAGAAGCTTAAAGAAAATGGTTTCCAAGCTATTTTTCTTCAGGGTGTTTTTTGCGCCTTTATTTCCTCCACTTTGCTACTCAAAGTTCTTGTCATGATTTCCTCCTTACATTGTTTATAAAAATGTGCGAAAAACCATAACCAGCTGCATTTATTAATCATATATCTACAAATTTTCTTGACAATAGAAAATTTTGTTCCTTTGCTCCCCGGCAAACAGAAATTATATTCCCAACATTTCTATCGAAAAAAAATCTATAGCGGTACCCATACGTAAATTCATCCAGCAGAGGTGTTTATGAATCTAAAGAAATGGTTCAATCTAAGTCTCCAGCAACAACACTTTTTTATGGCATACTGTGCGCTCGTGATATTTGTTCTGAAAGTTACACTTGTACTCCGGCATAAGAAGCCAAACGGCGCGGCAATCTCTATCTGAAATTGCCGCGCCGCATGTCAAAATCTCGTTGTGTTTCTACCTAATCACATCCCCATCATAAAGAGCACAAAACATATAAACTCAGTCAAGAGATGTGCCACGTTCTATTCATTCATCTCGTATTCGCCGTTGAGTACAAATACATACTTTTCCCAGACCCTGTTATACTGGGCATCATCCGCCTGCGCCTTGATGAGCATGATATCCTTGCAGTAAGCGCGCTGCTCGTCTTTGGTGTTGTGCGTACCATAGATTTGCAGAGCAAAGCGGGCAAAGTCGCGCACCATAAAATCAAAGATCTGATTGACGATATCCGGATCAACATTATCAAATTTAGCCTGTTCCAGAATCAGCTGACCATAAACCACGATAGAGAACATTTCGCCCAGCGGCAGAGAGAAGATGGGATCCATATCCTGGGCCTTGTCCGGACCTGCTTTTTCCAGCAACTCCTTGAACAGTTCAATCTGCTTGATGAAGATGGCCACGTTCGGCAACTGCTTATTGGCTTCAAAAACCGGCTTATAATCGTGGAACACGACGGTGCCCAGGCCCTTGGTCGGCCCCTGGTTGAAGAGGAACATATCGTCTTTTACGGAGAAATCCGGCGCGACCGCTTGATACTCTGCGGGACTGAAGAAATAGTTCTTCATGAACTTGCGAATAAGCTGAACATTCACGTGGACCGTGCCTTCGAGCTTGGATGGCCCCCGGATGTCGGCGGTCGCCGTCCAGAAATAGGTATCCTTCTCGAATCCCTTGGCGGCAATCACTTCCCAGAGCAGATTAATCACTTCTTCGGCCTGGGTGGTTACTTTCATCTTGCTGGTCGGGTTATAGAGAAGATAGCGGCGGTCATTGGCGTTGGCGTTGCGGAAATAATCCGTGGAACGACGCTGGTAAAGTTTCATTCCCACGATCCTCAGCCAGGCATCCATAAAATTTTTCTTCACATGCGGCATGTCCGTCACGTGAACGCCATAGAGGATACGATTGGCCGCATGGGTAATGGCTTCATAAAAACTATGCTGGGCCACGCCGATCGACGCCGGACCAATATTGAATTTGCCGACATTCACGGTGTTGAGCGATGAATCCCAGGCATGCGATCCCCGCGAAAGAATATCATCCTCGGTAATGGGATAATCATGCAGCGCGAAGTTGGAAACGTACTCCTGATGGGAAATGACATTCTTCTTCAGCTCGTAGGCCTTGTTGTGGTAATCGGTGACAAAGAAGGTATAGTCGTCGGTGCCGTCCTTAATCTTGCCCAGCGTGGAGACCATTTCCGCCTCGTTGCCGTTGCCGATATAATATTTTTCTCCGTTGGCTACCCATGTGCCGTCACCTTTGGGCGTCAAAGTCGTCGCGGTGGAGTAGATGTCCGCGCCATGCGTTTTTTCGGAAAGACCAAAGGCAAAGATCGCTCCTTTTTTGAGCAAATCGGCCGCCTTTTTCTTGGCCTTTTCATTGGGGCTCATCCAGATGGGACCCAGGCCCAGGATGCTGACCTGAAAGCAGTACCAGTAACCCAGTCCGTAAAAGGCCAGCAGTTCGCTGTATTCACTGTTGCGGGCCGTGTCCCAGCGGCAGTCCGGATCACCGCCCCCATACTGGCTGGGCGTAAGAAGTTTTGCAAAGATCTGCTCTTTGGCGATAAAATCGACAAATTCGCGATACCAGACCTTCTTATTGAAATCTTCCGTAAGTCTGGTCTTGCCCATCTTCTCGAAGAAGGCAATGGTTTTGTCCATAATAGCCTGCGACCCTTTGTCAGACATGAGACTCTGATACTTTTTCGGCTGCAATAAATAATTCATTTTTTATCTCCTTTCTCTGCAATATTTTTTATTTTTTTGGGACCACACCGACAATGTCCAATAAGCCATTCGTGCTTTTTTAAAAAGCTGATGCCAAACCAGATCGCCTGGCAAAGCGAAACAGTGATATAAGTCAAGAATCTGTTCAAGAACACTGAAAATGAGGAGCATCATACGAGCAAAATACAAGGAAAATTTGGTACTGCTCCATATTCTCCTGAGTCACAGTAAAATCGATCTGGTTTGTTTTCTACTGCCCGGACCTTGCCCCATTTATACTCACAACTTGACGGTGTCAAGATAAATCTTGACACCGCTTAGATCATCCATGACACTTATTTATTGCCTCATAAGTAAATGTTACCTCATCGATGATACCGACTCCGGATAATCTTTTGTTGAGCTTTAATCCCATTATGATTTCTAACTCAAAAAGGTCTGGAAGTTCAAGTTATTTCATTTGTTTTTTTTGTGATACAGGAAATTTATTCAGGTTACATGGTTTTTTGATAAGAGATTAAAATGAGGCCATTGAAGTCCACAATGAAATTTGACATCGTCAAGATTGTTTGGTAATTTGATTAGATGAACACCAAAGCCAAACCTCCTAACAATAAAGTTCAATATCATCACGGAGATCTGCGAAGCAGTCTGCTCAAGGCCGCCCAACGGCTTTTAAACCAACAGGGTATTGAAGGTCTGTCTCTGCGCAAGTTGAGTGAAGAAGTGGGTGTCTCGCGCACTGCACCCTACCACCATTTCAAGAATAAGAATGAGCTCTTGTGTGCTGTGGCTGCTGATGGTTTTGTCAAATGGGAAGAGCAGGTTTTCTCAAGCAAAGATTTTAATGATGAAAGCGCCAGTCAGGAAACACGGTTTCGTAGTTTTGTCCAAAGTTATGTTCGCTTTGCCTATGAAAACCCGAGTCTCTACGACTTAATGTTTGGTCGCCCGATCTGGCAGCAAAGCACTTTCAATACCAGCATCCTCAAGGAGAAGGCATACCCTTCCTTTCAATACGTGAGGGGTATTATAAAAAACTGGCAGTCCATAGGGCTGCTGCCACCGGAAGAAAACAACCTTCGTCTGACTCAGGTGATCTGGAGCAGCTTGCATGGCATCGCTCGTCTGGTTATCGACGGCATTTACATCACAGAGGAATCCAATAATAAACTCAGCCGTCAGGTGGATGAAATGTGCGATTGTGCTGCTCGTCTGTTTTTACAACTTTCCAAACGATAGACTTGAGAATATATCCGCCAAAGCAGGCTCGAGATAAAATTCTCCCTCACCTTTCGATATCTCACCTATCATGATGATCCATCGTTCAATAGACTTTGCCAGGTATGCCGCTCCAGAAAGGAGCCGGGAACATTTTGTTCCATTTCTTCAAAAAGTGCGAAGGGGACGGTAAAGGTCATAAAATGGGAATCACCCAGTTGCTTACGGACATAGACACGCGCGGATAGATCGGTGAGTCCCACCACGGCGCGGGGCCTGGCCGACCTGGCTTCGCGATAAGGATAGATACCGATGGTCTGGCAACCGGCGGCATAGGGCATGATAACATTTTCATTGTCGCCGCGGCCGTAATTGGTCAGCACGGTGAGCGCGGACAGCTGATCGGGGTTGACAAAGAAAATGACTGATTGCGGTTTCTCCAGAAGAGGATCAATATCGGCCAGCGGTTTGAAAATAACATATCTTTGGGGAATGTCTATCATCGGTAAAGCCTGAACAAATCTGTCAACCAATTCGGGGCTTTTAATATAGCGCTCACCATGGAGAAAATGATCATGGCTTTCTTTGGTCATATAGGGTTTGATCTGTTCGGCCAGTTCGGCTCCGCCGGGCCGCTTAGCATTTCCCGTTGACAGGAAATGACAAAATCCTTCTTCGCCGCCGGGAAAATTTTTATACTGATTGCCGAATCCCAACCCCACACCGCCGCCAAAACAGCCGAAGGTTTTTTGATCGGCAACGGCCGGCTTACCCTTGGCCGCGGATACGGCCAGCCACATCACGCAGCCCCACTTGCCTTCGGAAAACTGCATCGCGCCTTCGGGCTTTTCATCGGACCAGAAGAGTGCCACGGGTTGAAATTTTAGTTTTATGGCTTTGGCAATTTGACTTTCCATATGATTCTCCTAATGTTCGCCGGCAAGATGAATGAATGTCCTCGATGATGCTGCAAAATCCTCACTAACCCTCCTTGAAAAAAGGAGGGGATGAAATTGGCGAGGATTATACTTTTTGTATCGGGAAAAATAAAGATACTTTTGTGCCGCAATTCAGCTGGCTCTCGATTTCCATCCTGCCGCCGTGCGCGATCATCAGATGCTTGACAATCGACAGGCCAAGCCCCGTCCCTCCCAGATCGCGTGAACGTGTCTTATCCACGCGGTAAAACCGTTCACCCAGCCGTTGAATTTCTTCCCGGGGAATACCCATTCCATTATCGGTAATTGCTACAATCATACTCCCAGCTTTTTCTTCGGTGCTAATGGTGATGTTGCCCCCCTCGGAGGTAAACTTCACGGCATTATCCAGCACGTTAACAAATACCTGACTGAGCCGGTCACGATCCGCCTTAACTTGCGGCATCTTTTCCGGCACTAGATTCTCAATACGTACTTTCTTTACCGCCGCCTTGGCTTCCATCAGCGACAAAACACTGCCAATCACATCCTGAAGATCAACCGCTTCAAAACGGAAATTAATTTCACCCAATTCGATCTTCGACAAGATCATTAAATCTTCCACCAGGCGGTTCAGCCGTTGGGCCTGTTTAAGCATAATATCGACAAACCGTTTGGCATCTTCCTTGTTCTCAATCGCGCCGGCCTGAAGCGTCTCCAGATAACCAATCACAGCTGTGAGCGGTGTACGGATTTCATGCGTGACGTTGGCAACAAAGTCCGTTCGAACCCTTTCGAGCTTCTTGAGCCGGGTCACATCATGAAAAACAATCATGTTTTTCTCTTCTCCGGGATAGCCGTGAATTCCAGAAATGCTGACTCGCATGATGACCGGATCAATGGTTCCCAGCGTGATCTCACGGGACACCGTATCGCGCGATTGCTTGAAATACTGAAACGCTTTCCGCAACTCCACATTGCGAAAGGCTTCCATTAATGTTTGCCCGCCTATGTCTCCATACTGGCCGGTAAGGATGTTAGCTAGAGACGGGCTGACAAATTCAATTATTTCATCGGTATTCAAGATTAAAACGCCTTCATTGATGCTGGTTAAAGCGGCCATCAGTTTGCTTTTCTCTTCATTGGCCACGCGGATCCTGATTTGCAGCTCATCCAACAGATAGTTGATATTGTCAGCCAGTTTTTTCGTTTCATCAGATGTATGTAAGATAATATTTCCCGAAGGTTCGCCCTGGCGAAGTCGTTCGGTAAATCTTTCCATCGCCCGTATCGGCGCGGCCAGTCGATAAGAAATGTAAAGTGCAATCACTAGAGAGATAATCGCCACAAGACAGATTGCCAACAATATTTTCTGATAAACTTTTTCAATCAGAGATTGGACATCATGAAGAGGGCGCGCCAGCCTGACATAACCGGTGATCTGCGCTTTTGTTTTAATCGGCACGGCAACATAGAGCATATCCACACCTAAGGATTGGCTGAAACGGATGGACTTGCCTTTACCCCGCAGCCGAGCTTCCTGTATTTCAGGACGGCTGAAATGATTTTCCAGCTGGGCTACGTCCTTTTCCGAATCGGCAAAAACCTTTCCACGGGCGTCCGCCAGCGTCACCCGGGCACCGGATATTCGCGCGATTTGCCTCAACTGATCAGACATTTCTTTTGCGGAACTCAAATCAATCAGTTCCGCGTAGGTCAACAGTTCTCCTTCGATCTTGCCAGTCATAACTTTTTGAATCTCGTCCTTAATAAAAAAATTCAAAACAAAAAAGGAAAACACGATAATAACAAGATAGGAGATAAAGATCTTTAAAAATAGACTGCGTTTCACGCCGGCTCCTTATTCATTTAAGGGACAGGTCTGATGACGGACACATTCACCGGTCACCATGTAGGTCACCATATCCGCAATGCCCTTGGCATGATCGGCAATGCGCTCCAGATTTTTAGATACCTGCATGATCAAGAGGGAACGATGAATCGATTTGGAATCTTCCATCATGAATGTCAACAGCTCGCGGAATATCTGTTCATTTAAGTCATCGATGACCTGCTCTGTTCGTCGGACTTTTTCAGCCATCACCAGATCATTGCGAATGAAACTGTCGAGGGAATCCTTGATCATCGAACCTACCAGATCGGTCATGCGGGGCAAATCAATATAGGGTTTGAGTTGCGTCTCTTCATTTAGCTGCAGGGCCTTCTCCGCGATATTCACGGCCATGTCGCCGATTCTTTCCAGATGGCCGGTAATTTTTATCGCGGTGGTGATAAATCTCAAATCGATCGCCGTCGGTTGTCTGAGCGCCAGTATTTTGATGCACCGCTCTTCCAGTTCTGTATCCAGCCTGTCAATCTCATCATCATCCTTGATAACTTTTTTCGCGATGTCCGAATTTCTATCAGACAGTGACGCCATTGCCAGTTGAATGGCCTTTTCCGTCAGGGCGCCCTGATAGATCAGACCGTTCTTGATTTCCTGCAATTCTTTTTCATAGTGCAAGCTGGTGTGTCTTTTTTCTTCCATGGTAAGTCCCCCAGTTGATGCTCAACCGAATCTTCCTGTTATATAATCTTCCGTCTGTTTCATATCGGGTTTAGTAAATATTTTCTCCGTCTTGTTATACTCGACCAGGTTTCCAATATAAAAGAAAGCGGTCTGGTCGGAGATACGCGCCGCCTGTTGCATATTATGTGTAACAATAATGATTGTATAGTCTTTTTTCAGCTCTTCGATCAGTTCCTCAATCTTGGCGGTGGAAATGGGATCCAGTGCGGAAGTCGGTTCATCCATCAACAAGATATCCGGTTTCATCGCCAGCGCGCGCGCGATACAAAGCCGCTGCTGCTGACCGCCGGAAAGGTTCATGGCCGACTTATTCAAAACGTCTTTTACTTCCTCCCACAGCACCGCCTGCTTCAGACTTTGCTCCACAAGCGAATCCAGGTCGCTGCTCATCACGCCGGTTAGTTTTGGGCCATAGGCAATATTATTATAGATCGTTTTCGGAAAGGGATTGGGCTTCTGAAACACCATACCAATCTTGCGGCGGATCTCCACCGGATCGACATCGGGCGCGTAGATATTCTTCTCTTCAAAAAGAATTTCCCCTTCGACCCTTGTCCCATCGATCAAATCATTCATTCGATTCAAAAGCCGCAACAGGGTTGACTTGCCGCATCCCGATGGTCCGATGAGCGCGGTGACTTTGTTTTTTCCAAACGTCATCGATATATCCGTGAGCGCCCGGCTCTGACCATAGTAAAAGTTTACATCTTTGAGCTTGATAATCGTGTTGCTTTCCATTCCTACCACCTTTTATTTCTTCTCATATAACTCCGGATAATGATCGCAATCAAGTCAATCCCCAGCACGACCGCCACTAAAACAAGCACGGTCCCGAACTGGATGGGGCGCGTCGCTTCAATATTGGTTCCCGCCGTCGCCAGAACGTAGATGTGGTATGGCAGGGCCATCACCTCGTCAAAAATGGAACCGGGCAATTTGGCGGTGAAATAGGCGGCAGCCGTAAACATGATCGGCGCCGTTTCTCCCGCAGCTCTGCCGATTCCCAATATGGATCCGGTTAGAATACCCGGCATGGCGTTGGGCAAAACAATCCGATACGTTGTCTGCCATTTGGAAACACCCAGCGACAGCGATGCTTCCCGGAAGGTCTGCGGCACGGATTTGAGAGCTTCCTCCGACGCGCCGATGATCGTCGGCAAAATCAGAAAACCCAGCGTCAGTGACCCGGACAGGATACTTGATCCGAACTTCAGAAAAATGACAAAGAAACCCAGTCCAAACAACCCGAATACCACCGAGGGAACACCCGCCAGACAATTAATACCAACTTTCAGGAAACGAATAATCCTGCCCTGCCTGGCATATTCTGTCAGGTAAATCGCCGAGGCAATGCCCAGCGGCAGACCAATCGCGATCGCACCGACCGTCAGATAGATCGTTCCCAAAATGGCCGGCATAATGCCGCCCTTCGTCATGGAATCCGTGGGCGGTTTCGTGATGAAATCCCAGCTGATTGCGCCGATGCCGTTGACGATAATATAGAACAGGATACCGCCGAGAGTCAGTGTGATGATCAGTGCCGATGCCCGCACTACCCCGAAAAAAATATGCTGTTTGAGGTAGCGCCACTTCATGGAATTGTTTTGAGATGCAATCATAGGATTTCTCTTAAAGCGTCCCCGAGCCTATCTGGCGAAATTTATGGGACACATAATCTGCAATCAAATTGAACGCCAGCGTTAGAAAGAACAAAACCATACCGATGGCGAAAAGCGCGGAATAGTGTGCGCTGCGGAAAGGTGTTTCACCCATTTCCGCGGCGATGCTCGCCGGCATCGGGCGCACGGAATCAAAGAGGCTCTCCGGAATGGCGGCGGCGCCGCCGGCCACCATCAGAACCACCATCGTTTCGCCGATAGCCCTGGCCATCCCCAGCATGACCGCGGTGGAGATACCGGACATGGCCGCTGGCAGGATCACCTTGACGATAGTTTCAAATTTAGTCGCTCCCAGCGCGTAGGATGCCTCCTTGAATTCCCGCGGCACGGCGTAGAGGGCGTCCTCCGAGATACTGGATATCGTCGGAATCGCCATAATGGCCAGAATCATGGAAGCATTAACAATGTTCAACCCCGTGGGAAGATCAAATGTTTCCTGCATCCAGGGCGCGATAATCACCATCCCGAAAAAACCCAGAACAACAGAAGGCAGTCCGGCCAGAAGCTCGATGACTGATTTGAGTATTTCTTTAATCACCTGGGGCGCGATTTCAGAGATATAGATGGCTGCCAGCACACCCAGCGGAACCGCAATCACAGTCGCGAACAGTGTGACCATCAAAGACCCGACAATCAGCGGGAAAATGCCGAAGGAAGGCGGATCATAGGTGGGATACCACTCCATCCCGAAAAGAAAATCCTTGGCGGATACTTTACCGAATATCGGCAGGCCTTCCCGGAAGAGGGAAAAAACGATCAACCCCAGAACAACGACTGAAACCAGTGCAAAAAGAAAAAATATATATTTGATGATAATTTCTTTAGTCTGACGAGTCATACTGCAAGTCTTTCTATTATCCGTTATTGCCCGGAATAGGCGGTCAGTGAGACCGCCCGCCGTTGGATGGTTTCATCACTTCTTGAAAAGAAGTCTCGCTACGGGTGAAGAATGTCCCATCATTCCGCAGCGAAACCGTTTGATCCTCACGGGTAATTATTTTTTCTTCCCTGTTTTCTTAACCTCAACCAGCGGAACAAATCCTTCTTTAGCAACGATTTTCTGCCCTTCAGCCGATTTCACAAACTTAATATATTTTGCCACATCACCGGTTGGCTCGCCATTCGTGTACATGTAAAGCTCACGGGAGAAGGGGTATTCTTTGGACATCGCCGTCTTTAGGGACGCTGTTATGCCGTTGACCTGCAGGGGCTTCACGCTTTTATTAACGTAACCAATGCCCAGATAAGCTATGGAATAGCGATTTTTTGCCACTGCGGTCACGAGAGCTCCATTGGAGGCCAGCATCTGTGCCCTGGGAGTTACTTTGGCTTTTTTCATCACAAAATGGTCCCAGGATTCAAACGTACCGGACGATGAATCACGTGAAATGACCACGATTTTTAAATCTTCCCCCCCCACTTCCTTCCAGTTGGTAATCTTGCCTTGATAAATCTGGCTTAACTGATCAATGGATAAATTGCTGACTTTATTTTTGGGATGAACGACAGGAATGATCGCATCGAAGGCCACAACATGAGCAGCCGGTTTGATTCCCTTCTTTTGAGCCAACGCAATTTCTTCCTTTTTAATTTCGCGCGAAGACGTTGCGATATCGGTTGTTTTATCGATCAACGCCTTGATACCTTCGCCGGACCCACCGCCGGAAAGGGACATCTGCACACCGGGATTAGCTTTCATATAGGCTTCCAATGTCCCCTGAGCAACGGGCAGAACCGTGGTCGATCCCTTAATCACTATGGGCTCAGCGGCAACGGCCGCCCCCGTCGTGAAACACAACATTAAAAGCCCTAAGGCTGCTTTCTTAACAATATTGAACATATGATCCTCCTCAATTTTTCAAATTTAAAGTAATATACAGTTCAGATGTTACAATATGATGACAGTCCAATGAATTAACAAAAACAATATGGCGTCGGAGCATTATTGATATGATCGCGGTGTGGCAGTTATGTCCTAGTGAAGACTATGATCAGGAAACCATGTTCCTTATACATTGAGCATAACCCCAAAAGCAAGGGTGAATTTACTTGAAAAGTTGCCGAAATTAAATATTTTTTTCTATGATTTGGATGTCTATGGAAGAGCAAGTGACACTGCTTTTACCGGTATATATGAAGCTTGCGACCCATAAAACCGTCACAAATATAATTAATCCAGGATGCCAAAGCGATAGAAGACCAGCCATTAGATTTGGCACGGCACGATAAGGTTCTGTATTGAGCAGCGCAATTAAGATCGTGTAACCCATCGCCAGCAATGTCATAATCTGATATGCGGAAATACGGCCGTGTCCTCGATAATCAGCACGCAGGAATTCAGAAGCAAAACGCCAACTCTGCGTTATCAGCAGCGTTACGATTAACGCCGCCATGGCAAAACCTTTAAAAAAAAGGTAGAAACTCGCAAGTCCGATTCCTGTGTAAAGAACCGCTGTCAGCGCTTGAATAGGAACAACCGCCTGGCCTTCGAGTTGCTGAGCATAAGCAATTTTTTTTGCTTTTCCCCAAAAAACAAAATTCCATCGACGGAAGATTTTTTTCAGGAAAGGATTACAATCAGTCAGCGGTTTCCCGTAACAACAACCAAAACTGATACAGGCCAGTCGTCCGATCCCTTCACCGAAAGCATAGGCAACCATCATTGCCGCCATGGTCTCTGTCATTGGAATATGAAACGTCTGCCACTTGCCCAACGTCATATTCATAAGCAGGATGATCCACGGCGCTATGACAATGCCGACGAAAGAAGCGGCTCCTACGGAAAATGTGTGATGCTTTTTTTCCACCCACCGGGCAATGAAACGCGCAGCCCACATGCATATAAACAAGACCGGCAGTACAACGGACAGGGCGCCCCATAGCGGAATTCTCAGAGAACCGATCATGACCAGGAACATCAAAACGGCAAACACATAAGCCAAGGCATTGAAAAAACCATAATAGGTTAAATTGACGCCATTCCAGATTCCAGCAGAATCTTTATGTCCGGGCAAACAGGCAAGAATCTGCCATTCTTCTTTTGGGAGAGTTCTGAAAGCCCAGGAGAATAACAGGGCGATCACACCGAAAAGAATCAGAATGAAGATTTCAGTAAACATGATTATAAGAAATTCCTTTCATGGACCATTGCCTGTTTCTTTGCTTATTACTGATTTCTTCCTCCTCCTGGCATTCCGTACATAATCTGCTCATAGGCTCGATGCGCAGTCTCTTTTCATGGATCGTCCTCCCACAATGATCGCAGATACCGAATAAACCCCTGTCAATACGCAAGATCGTTTCCTTGATGTCCAGCATCAATTCCCGTTCTCTGTCCCGGAAGGCTAACTCGACAAACTTATTGGAATCGATTGCCGCCTGGTCAAAGGGATCGGCAAAGTTACCGTCGGCATCTTTCATCTTAGATATCGTATTGTTTGCATTTGACCAAAGCTCTTCCATTTTTTGAACCAAATCATTCCTGATGGACTGGATTCTTACTTTCCTTACCATAGCAACCTCCTTTTCATGCTTGCATAAATTTTATTTTATCCGGCTAATTGCACGAACTGGCAATAAACGATCTGACTTTGACATCCGTTTCAACCAGAGATTTTCCGAAGCCGCGGCTGAAAATACTTTCGGCGTCTGGATAAAACATGTTTGCCATAATGTCATCCGCAAACCGTACCCTGTCTTTTTGAAATATCAATACAACCGTGCTGCTTCCGGGACGAAACAGGCTCTTGGGCACACCTTTTTTAACAAACATGCCCGTGCCTGCAGACACAGGATTGTCGTATTTATTTTCACTGTAACACTGAACGATTTCACCGATCATCAGCGCCACCACTTCAATCATGGCCACCAGGCCCGCCTTTGTCCCACCTTCCACATCCGTATCAATGATCGTGACAACACGCTTATTTTTGGAATAAGGCGTCACAACGGAAACAACGGCATTAGGGTTACAGGCGTGATAAGTCCCCTGGATTTGATAAAAGTCGATTATTTTCCCGGCAACCGGAGTATGATTGTAGTGGTACTTCTCCGGTGTCAGCCTGAAAACCGCAAAGTCACCCCTCCGAAAAGCCGCAAGCCAAGTGCGCTTATTAGCGCCGAACATTTCCTCGTAGTCAAAAAACTTATCCTTAATGAACAGCCCCGATTCTTCCCGAAATGATCCCAAAAGCATTCTGGAATCGGAGGGTGATACAACTGCACCCGGATCATTGGGCATCGGGCGGCATTCCCGATAGCGAATTTTCCTTTCAAATATTTTTCTCAAGTCGTTTAGTTTTTCCGGGACGTCCAGGCATTCTCCCGGATCGATATTGAACTGCTTATGGATATCCAGGTAATTATTCAAGCGCCTGGATAGAATTCCATCATAGTTCATGTGGCCCAGCACGCTGGAAATTCTAGCGCTGGTCAGCTTGCGAAAAAGCCAGGACGATTGTTCCCGGATACGGGAATAGAGAAATTGTACCGCCTGGTCGCCGTAAAACTGTTCCGCTTTGATCATGCGCGTGTCGCGCTCTATATAATGATGCTGCATATTCTAATATTTACCGATCCTTTAAATCTAAAATGTTCGATTGAGCTCTGTCTTGTAATGGACGTGAACTAAAATGATATTGACTACTTTCTCCAGTGTCTCTTCCAACGCGGTTTCCTCGATGATCTCCTGGAGGGCTCGTTCCAGAAATTCGCCCACCGTTTTTCCTTTCAAAATGCCATGGAGCAAATACTGAATGTCTTGTCTTAATCCCTCAGAAACATTTTCCAGTTTCATCATGTCTTCTCTGAGCAGTCCAAAAGCCTCCCGGATATGACGATTGCGTAAATCTGTACGATAGTATTTTTCTGCTGCCTGATTAAACTTGTCGGCGCTCAAATCCAGCGCGGATCGGGCGCCGGCCATGTTCAGAATGCCGGACGTCAGCCTGCCGCTGGCGGAAAAACGTTCCGGCTCGTTGAGCCGGGCATCGAGTTCATTGATGCTTTCCCGCATGCCGAGCATTTCTATGAGATCCGCCGCATCTTCGCGCAGGATGTTCAAAAGCGCCTTTCTGTATTCAAGATTGTGAATCCGCGCGTATCCCGGATATCGATGACTCATGCGTACCCGCTCCGTTTTCGTGATAATCTTTTTCAGCAGCGCATTGCCGGTATCGTTTCGCACAAAGAAAGTCGGTATCCCGATGGCTGTACCGAAAATGATTTGCCTCCGTTCACTTTCGACAGACGGATCATCCGGAATATGCTCATGACCGATCTGCTCGGTGACAACATATTTGAAGGCTAAAAGGTAAAGAAGATTTTGTAAATCAACAGCCGGTCCCATATCCTGCGTAAAGCTTTCAAAAAGGCTGTAATGGCGTCCTTCAAAACCGGAAAACCCCATAACGCTGTATTCGCGAAGCTTCTCCAGGAGATAGAGCGACATCTTGGTATCAAAAACACCAAGGTCGGCAAGATCCTCTTTCAGCCGTTGTGAATTATTCAACTTGCCGTTTAGGGCCGGGCTCTCATCCGTGCTCATTAAAACGACCAGATAATCAATGAGGCGAAAGTCGGGAATGAAATCCCCCTTTAACCGGAAAGCCTTGCTGATCAGATTGTCGATCCATAGCGGGCCAAAGGGTGTAATGGACCGGCCGAAGATATTCAAGTCGGCTTTCTTCCGCCAACGCCGCCAGAGCATTCGTAAATGCGTATAATCCAATTCATGCGGAAGAAATCCCAGAGCTTTCTCCGGATGGAAATCAACAAAATCGAGGCGATAGGGCGCGGCGCTGTATGTGCCGACAAACAACGGCAGGAAATGCTCGACAATCTTCACCACCAGATCGCCGATATACTTTTCGTCTCTCGCGGAAAATCCTGACGAAGGATCGTGAAGCAGGCGGGTAATTTTTGTACTTCCCAGGCTCACATGGGTTCCATTATTGGCCAGACTGATATTGGATAAATTCGGCAGCGACACCAGATTGCTGGTAATGATTCCCGCTTCACGGAGTTTCAGAACAGCATTGAATTGGCTGCGGCTTAGAACGCGGTGACACAGATGCATGTACTGATGCTTTTCTTCGCCTTTATCCCATCCGGACAGGCAGGGGTTCATGAAGAGTTCCCGGTAAAACGCATCGGAAACACAATGGCTTAAAACTTTCTGACGGGTGGGTGGATGCGGCGATAGAAAAATCATCGCTTTTTGTCCGCTCTCTTCAAGCGCATATTTCTTGTTGGCGTACATGACCAGCATCTGACTCAGCAGAAAACGTACAGCCATCTCCCCGGCCACAGTCTGCCCCATGCCCGTCTCTGACTGTCCGGTCATAACATAGAAGGACGAAGTCTCCGGCGATGTATTATCATTGAGATAGCATTGCATAATATGAAGACCGGTTTTATGAATAAGCGGGTGTATATTCCGCTGTGGATCAATAACCTCCGCCAGAGATAACTTTAAAAGATAACTGATCGGGACCCGAATATATCCATGCCCGCCTTTTTGGAAAATATATCTGTCTAAATCCGATCGCTGTCCGGCAAACATATTATCCTTGTCCGCGAGGATATCATTCTGAACAATAGTTTTAGCAAGATTTCCCATCTTATCTCGTGGGAAACAAACCCAGCTGTTTTCCCAGACCCCTTCCGTATTCATATTTAAGTATTGTTCCAGGTCGGTCATGACCTTACGGGAAGTGTCGCCGGCCTTTGCCCGTCGTTTCGTATTGGCAAAAAAATTGGACTGTTCGATAAAAAGAGGCAAATCAACGTCGTTCTTATTTCCGATAACAACCGTCTGCATTTCTGATTCGCTGCCGGCGGTCGTATCTGCGGGGGCAAAAGGCAGTGATCCGACATTCAGACCTAACCGATCATATTGCACACCGATAATTTCCGAAATTTCCCTGATTGATTTAGAAGCAATATTCTCCAGTCTTACCGGATAATTTTGCGCAGCCATACTTGCTTTACTCAAAATTGATCTCCTTATAGTCTTCCAGTTTTACGAAGAGATCATAAAGTTTCAATGTTTCATGATGATGAAGGAATGGAGATGATTTGATTAAATATCAAAGGACAGAATGAAACATTTGTCTTTGTTTTTTTAACTTCAGTATATTTGAATGGTTTTTTCTTCTCAATTCCAATAATTGTTTGCATTCAAATATTGTTAAACATTCCTGCTATTTGGTCAGCTTTCTTTTCTACTGAGCTATCTTTATTTTTTCATTTTTAATCAATCCTTCATCATTCTGTAACAATATACTGATAAATTTCCACTCGATCTTTAAGGATCTACGCGGAAGCAGCCTTAAAATGCCTGTTTTAAGGGGTTAATTACTTTTTACTAGGAGGAAAAGATGAAGAGATTTTGGTTGGTTTTGTTAACGCTGGGGCTGATCA
>CAYULE010000003.1:0-41126 GCA_964445385.1 uncultured Smithella sp. | reverse complement strand
TCAAACGGTTCGGAGGGATCGTGGCGGTCAACGACGTGTCCTTTGAAATTTATAAAGGGGAAACGCTGGGATTCATCGGTCCCAACGGCGCCGGTAAATCCACGGTGGTCAATTGTCTGACGGGTTACTTCCCCTCGACGTCCGGAAAAATTGAAATGAACGGCGTGGATATCACGCGGATGAAGCCCCATGAAAGAGCCTATATGGGGCTGGCCCGCACGTATCAGATACCACGTCCCTTCCCTGAATTGACGGCGCTGACCAGTGTTCTGGCCAGCTCCATTTCCGGCAAAAAAAGAATCAACCAGAGTTTTCAGGACGCGATGTATGACGCGACGCATTATCTGGAATTTGTCGGCCTCTTCAGCAAACGCAATATTCTGGCGCGCGATCTGACGTTCTACGAATTGAGAATGCTCGAATTGGCGCGCGCGCTGGCCACCACGCCTCAGCTGCTCTTTATTGATGAAGTCATGGCGGGTCTGAATCCCGGTGAGGCGAAAAATGCCATCAAGATGATCCGAAAAGCCAAGGAAGAATTCGGCGTCACGGTCTTCTGGATTGAACATGTTATGGCGGTTCTCATGGAAGCGGCGGATCGCATTGTCGCGATCAACTACGGCGCCAAACTGGCGGAAGGCACACCGGATGAGGTGGTCAACAACGATGATGTAATTGAAGCGTATCTGGGTAGAGGTTGGAGGGAATATGCTTGAAGTCAGTGATCTGAGCGCATCTTACGGCGTCATTCCGGCGCTGCATGGAGTCAGCTTCAATATCCGGCAATCGGAGATTGTGACGATCCTGGGGTCTAACGGAACCGGGAAAAGCACAATTTTGAACGTCATTCAGGGAATGATGACCGGCACCAGCGGCAGAATCATTTTTCGCGATGAAGCCATTCAGGGTCTGCCGTCACATAAAATTGTCACTCGGGGCATTGTGCAGGTTCCGGAGGGAATGAAAAGTTTTCCTTACATGACCGTCAAGGAGAATTTAATCCTTGGTGCTTATCGCAAAACGTCGTGGCCCAAAAGAAAGCAAACGCTGGAATATGTCTACAGCCTTTTCCCGATTTTAAAAGAAAGATCCAATATGTCAGCGCGGCTCCTTTCCGGCGGTGAGCAGCAGATGTTGAAAATCGGCCGGGGATTGATGGCCAACCCGCATCTTTTAATGGTCGATGAACCGTCGATTGGTTTAGCCCCGCGGATTGTGGATGAGGTTTACGAAACGCTGGGTAAGCTGCGTTCATCCGGCCTGACCATTCTGCTCACCGAGCAGAATGCGCTGCGCGCCCTCCAACTGGCCGACCGCGGTTATATTATTCAGGAAGGGCGAATCGTTCTGGAGGGGAGCGGGAAGGATCTGATGAAGAACAATCTGGTTAAAAAGGCATATTTAGGGAGATAACGATGGAAGATTATTTTTCTTATACGGCAAAACTTTTCAATCCCGACGAGGCAAGCCAAAAGCCGGAAGCGCTCAAAGGCATCCGGGTGATGGATTTTTCTCACGTGATCTTCGGACCGATTGCCGCAAGGCTGCTGGCGGATTACGGTGCGGAAGTCATCAAACTGGAACTGCCTTTTTACGGCGATCTCTGGCGGCCGGCGACTTACTGGGGCAAGTACTGGAAGCATTCCAACCCCATCTGGCACAATATTACCAAAAACAAATACTTTCTTTCGGTCAACCTTGCACTGAAACAATCCAAAGATCTAATCTATAAAATGGCCGAAAATGCTGATGTCGTTATTGAAAACTTTGCACCCGGTACGGCGGATGCGTGGGGAATCGGGTATGAAAAAATATCCAAGATTAATCCAAAAATCGTTTTCCTGAGTTGCTCGACATATGGACAATTTGGTCCGATGCGCTATTTTCCGGGCTGGGATCTGCTGGCTCAGGGCGCCAGTGGCGTTCTGACGCTTAATGGTTATCCGGCCACGGATATTTATTATAAACTACCGGACTACGTAGGAGATTTTGTACCCGGCAATTTTGGAGCGCTGGCGGTCTTAATGGCTCTTTACCATCGCAAGAAAACCGGCAAGGGACAGTACATTGATATGGCGCAAACCGAAGGGCTGATGCGCATGCTGTTCAATTATACCTATAATTCCGTGACCAAGGAAGCGATCGGGCGCACGGGAAATACAGATCCTACGATGGTGCCGGCATCCATTTTTAAAACAGCCGATGATAAATTTCTGGCATTAGCCTGCGCGACGGCTGCTCAGTTTAAAAACTTTGCCTTCGCCATAGGGAAGGCGGAATTGGCGTCGGACGAACGGTTTGCAAACACGCTGGAAAGATTAAAACCGGAAAACGCGAAGGCGCTGACAGCAATCGCGGTCGATTGGGTCAAGTCAAAATCCTGTTCTGAAATCATCAAGCTGGCCGACGAAAAAAATTTCCCGGCAGCAGAGGTGGCGGACGACTATATGATCGCTAATGAAGAATGGCGGCGCAAACGCGGGAGCGTGGTTCTTTTTAAAGATGATGTTTATGGAAACCTCGTGATTGCCGGACCATCCGCGCAGCTCTCCCATACACCCTCGCGCACCAAATGGCTGGCGAGGCCGCTGGGCTATCATAACCGGCTTGTACTCAAGAAATTCCTGGGACTATCGGAAGAGGAAATTAAAGAACTGGAAAAGAAAAAAGTGATCGGGACATTTGATGACCGGCCGGGGCTTAAACCGCCTGTCTATTATAATCTGAGCGAAGATCCCATTTATAATTATGGAAAAGAGGTCAAAAGATGAGCAGCCCTAAGGAAGAAATTTATACTCGACACGCGGCCAAGGGCGGTGACCGGGGGAAAATTCTCGCCGCAATGATGAATGCCGAAGGAAAACCGGAAGTGCTCGACGATATTCTGGTGCTCGATGTCAGTTCGGCCAATTTCGCGGGCATCATCTGCGCGAGCTATCTGGCCGAATTCGGCGCGGAGGTCGTTAAAATTGAGCCGGCGGATGGCGACCCGGCTCGCCAGATTACACCTTTTGGCGTAGCGGTTCAGGGCGTGGGCATTCCTTTCATGTTCGAGGGACGCAATAAGCGATATATGACACTCGATATCAAAAACAATGAGCAAGATAGACAAATTTTTGCCAGGCTTGCCAAAAAAGCGGCGGTGGTCATTGAAAGCTTTTCACCGGGCGAGATGGACGGCTGGGGAATCGGTTACCGTCAATTAAGCGTGGATAATCCCAGTCTGATTTATATCGCGCTATCCGCATACGGACAATATACGGATAAGGCCAGGGAAAGCGCTAAAATGCCGGATACTGATATTACCTCACAGGCTGGCTCCGGACTTCCCGCCCAGATGGGCGGGCTGCCCAATGAACCCGAACCCTTAAACTGGCCGCTGAGAGGCGGCATGTGGGCGGGCTGGTATATCTCCGGACTTTCCGCGGCCGTTGGCGGCACGGTCGCACTGCTTCACCGGCAAAACACCGGCCAGGGCCAGATGGTGGATGTCGCCGGCATGGACGCGTATTCTTCCATGGTCGGGATGCCGGCCACCATCGGTTTTACCTGGGAAAAAGCGCGCCCGCGCATCGGGGTTCTGGATTTCATCCTTTACCCTTATGGACACTGGAAATGCAAGGACGGCTTTGTGGCCATTGCCGCGCCCCGTGATCATGACTTCCGCGCTCTCTTGAAAATTCTCGGCCTCTGGGAACAGGAAGACGATTGGCGTTATTCATCGGACCGAATCCCCGACATTCTGGAACAGGCCATTCACCTGCATAAGATCATCGAAGAAAAAACGATTCAATATACCTGCGATGAACTGGTGAAGATGGCATTGCATTACAGTAAGAAATCGGCCCGATCCAAATGGAGAGGCGGCGGGGTACCGATTATCATGAAACTCATGACGCCGGAGGAGGCGATGGAAAATAAGCAATGGCAGATCCGCAATGCCTTTCAGGAAGTGGAAGATGAAAAGCTGGGAAAATACACCATCAGCGCAAATTTTGTAAAAATGTCCGAATCGCCTCCCCGGGTCAAGTGGGTGGCAAGCGAGATCGGTAAGGATAATGAATATATCCAAAAAAAATATTTAAGTGTTTAGAAGGATCAAATATTCAGCGAAAATTTGATCAATAATTTTTTAATAGTTTTTTATGAGGAGGAGGGAAACATGATGAAGCGATCAAGAAGGTTTAACATTGTCGTTTTTACAGCGTTGATGCTGCTGGTTGCCATTGCAATCAGTGCACCGTCCGTCTCAGTTGCGCAGCCGAAAGGCGAACCGTTTGTCATCGGCTACATCGGCATGGTAGCGTCGCCCGGCACCAAGCCATGTATGGACATTCAGAAAATGGCGGTGGAAGAAATCAATGCCACCGGCGGCATTATGGGCAGACCGGTTAAATATGTGGTCATGGACAACAAGGGGGATACGTCACTGTCCGTGGAAGCGTTTCGCAAACTGGTGATTGAGGATAAGGCCAAATTCATTTCCGTCGAAGGCCGAACGGAAATCTGCCTCGCTGTTCAGGAAGCTTCCGGACAGATGGCAAAGCAGTATCCGCACATCCTCGTTTTTAACGGACCGATGGGCGCGGAATTGACGGCGCGTATCCTCGAACAGGCGCCGAAATATGATCATTGCTTCCGGGATTGGGATCCGGAACCGGCGCATTATGCCCAAACAAAATATTTCTTCTGCAAGACCATGCCTGAATACCAGAAAGTCAAAAAGATCGCTTTTCTCTGGGAAGATCTGGCCTGGACGACCGAATGGCGCAAAGGGATCAGCTATATCAATTTACCGACCTGGGAAAAAATGGCCAAAGATTGCGGTCTGGAAGTGGTTTACAGCAAAGCAGTTAAACCCCGTGGTACGATGTATTTGCCGATTCTCCAGGACATCAAGAAATCCAATGCCGATTTGATTTTTTACATGAGTTCCTGGTTTACCGACACGGAATCTTTTGCCAAGCAGTGGTCGGATTCCGCGGCCCGTGATATCCAGGTCAATCTCTACGGCGGTGTCGCCCAGACCAGGGATTACTGGCGGATGACGGGTGGCAAAGCTATGGGTATAATCAGCTCCTTCACGGATCTCGATGATATTCCGCTGACGGATAAAACCATCCCCCTGGTGAAAAAAGCACAGGCGCGTAAAATCCCCATGCAGATTCACGTCCACATTGCCTATGCCGACATTTACCATTTCAAAGCAGCTATTGAAAGGGCCAAGGGAACCGACAATATTAAAACATTGATCAAAGCCATGGAAGATGTGGAAACCGTTTATTCCCTGGGTAAAATGAAATACGAAACCAAGAAAGTAAAACCATTTTATCACTCCCGGATGAGAGTTGATCCGAACAACCCCTGGAAAACGTATCCCGGTTATTACTTACAGTTGATTATCCAGTTCCAGCAAAATGGAAAAATTGCTTATTTGCACGAGTCCTGCCTGGAAAATGAAAAATTGGTAGCAAAATGGGTTGATCCGAAACGCTATAGAAAACCGGCGGAGTTGAGGAAGTAGAATAGGCGGTTGGACTGTAGCCCAGTTAGCGGTAAGTTATAAAAGAGGGCGGTTAGTTTTTCTAACCGCCCTCTTGATATTCTACACAAACTTTTAATCCCACTGTTACAAGACGAGCGTTAATTCTCCGCAGCTTGCTGCGAGGTGGTTGATGGTTGCCGAATATTAACGGCCTTTGAAATTGGCAGGTCGCTTCTCTAAGAAGGCTTTGGCCCCTTCTTTGAAATCTTCCGTATACTGCAACGCCTTGCTGGCGTTCAGTTCGATATTCAGGACGCCGTCGCGAATATCGGTGTCCAGACCCAGACGAACGGCTTTCATGATTTCGCGCTGCGCGACCGGCGCGCCTGCGGCCAGTTTTTTGGCCAATTTTTTCGCCGTTGCCAGAACTTCAGCCTGTGGCACGACTTTGTTTAAAAGGCCAAGCGCCAGAGCATCTTTGGCCGGCAGGAAATCGCCGGTCAGCATCAGTTCCAGGGCTTTGGTTTTACCGATGTAACGGGGCAGCCGCTGGGTTCCGCCCCAGCCGGGGTTCAAACCCAGCTTAACTTCGGGAAGGCCGACAACCGCTTCTTCCGCCATAATTCTCAGGGTGCAGACACAGGCCAGTTCACAACCGCCGCCCAGAGCCATGCCCTGCATTGCCGCGATGATAACTTTGGGATAATTTTCAATTTTGAAATAAATCTGATTGCCGTCGTATTCGGGCACTTTACCCTTCTGGATGTCGGCAAATTCGTTGATGTCCGCGCCGGCTGAAAAACACTTGGTGCCTGTGCCGGTAATGATGATCACGCGCACGTTATCGTCCTTTTCACACTTATCCAATAGATCGTTTAAATCTCTCAAAACCCCCTGCGCCATTGCGTTAGCCGGCGGATGATTAATCGCCGCCACCACAACCATACCGTCTTGTTCCACTGTCAATTTCTCATACTCAAAAGCCATTTTATTCCTCCTTGTATAATGATTTTTTGAAATTCGTTTTTATGTAAAAATGTTTACAACGCTCGTAGTATAGAAAGAACATGAAAGCGTGTCAAGAGGAAACAGATATCCTAACAACAGATTTTCAAATTTCACTTGAATCCTGTGGAATAATGTATAGTATGAAAAATTCGCGCAACGGGCTTAATCTGCTATGACCATCCGGTATCAATTAATTACAAATATGAAAAATTTAAATGAAGTCGAAGCGATGAAGTCCGTTCATACGTGTAAAACAAGGAGGAGGACATGAATGCAGCAGTACTTTTGATTATAGCGGCTGTTTTATTTTTTTTAGCTTACCGTATTTATGCAAGGTTTATCGCGAAGCTTTTTGAAGAAAACGACCAGAATCCAACACCGGCCTGTTCGATGACGGATCATTGCGATTACGTCCCGACAAAGCCTCTGGTCCTGTTCGGCCATCATTTCGCGAGTATCGCCGGCGGCGGGCCGATTATCGGGCCGACCACCGCGCTACTTTTCGGATTTATGCCTGTCTGGCTGTGGGCCGTATTTGGTACGATTTTCATCGGTTGTGTTCACGATATGACTACGCTTTTTGCCAGTGTTCGCGAAAAAGGAAAGTCGGTTGCGGAAATCGCTAAAGCAAGCCTGGGCAACAACGGATTCTTCTTATTTATCAGTTTTACGATTTTGATGCTGCTCCTGGTGACTTCAGCATTTTTAGGATTAACCGCCACGGCGCTAACTTCAGTGATTTCGCTGGATGTGTTAAAATTACCCCCGGATCAAACGATGATCAGAACGATTGTTCAGGGCGGCGTTGTCAAGGCTCAGATCGGCGGCATCGCCTCCGCGTCCGTCATTTTTATCACGTGCTGTGCGCCAATTCTTGGCTGGCTGGTTTATAAAAAGAACATCAATGTTTACGCGGCGGCAGCCATCGCGATTGTTGTTTGCATCGCGTCCGTTATTGTTGGAATGAATTTTCCGGTGACACTCAGCCCCAATACCTGGATGATTATTCTTTGTTTCTACACGCTGCTCGCGGCGGGAATCCCCGTCTGGATCGTTCTGCAACCCAGGGATTTCACCAATTCGTTTTTACTCTATGCCGGTGTTGCCGCGTTGTTTATCGGCGGCATTGTAGCTGGACTTAAAGGCGTTACTTTTTCAGCGCCGGCTTTAAATGTAGCGGGCGGAACCGCTAAGATGGGTCCCATCTGGCCCTTTTTGTTCATCACGGTGGCGTGCGGCGCCATTTCCGGATTCCATTGTCTGGTGGCCGGTGGAACATCCTCCAAACAGGTATCCAAAGAAACAGACGTCAAGAAGGTTGCCTTTGGCGGCATGCTGCTGGAAGGATTGCTGGCCATTGGCGTGTTGATCGCCGTTGGCTGCGGTATGGCTTTTTCCGACTATTCGAGTATTATGTTTCCGACAATCGAGGGCGCAAAATCAAATCCGATTCTGGCGTTTGCCGCCGGAGCCGGCGGATTACTGGATAAAGCCTTTGGCATCCCTCCGGTTTACGGAACCATTTTCGGCATCCTGCTGGTGGAAGGTTTTGTGGTTACCACGCTCGATACCGCGGTCCGTCTGAACCGGTATCTGTTTGAGGAATTGTGGCAGGTAATGTTCAAAAATGTTCCGAAAATCATGAACTCGTATCTTTTCAATGCGCTCTTGTGTGTAGTTTTGATGTATATCCTGGCTTACAAAAACGCTTTTTTGGTGATCTGGCCGATCTTCGGCTCCGCTAATCAGTTGCTGGCATCCCTCGCGCTCATTGCCGTTTCCGTCTGGTTGGTCAATCGCAAGAAAACAGCCTGGTTCACCATTTTGCCGGCGGTTTTCATGATGGTCACCACTATCTACTCACTATTTATTCTACTGATTGAAAAGTATCTACCCAAAAACAACATTATGCTGTCTGTTGTTGATGTGCTGTTGATCGTTTTCTCCATCGGCGTTATTATTCTGTCGTTCAAAAAATGGCGGGAATTGAAGAAAGGCTCAGCAGCAGCTGTTTAGATAAAAACAAATGTAAAGAGGGGACGGCCCATGCCGTCCCCTCACCGTATAACCTGACAGCCTATAGCCTACAACCTGACAGCCTTTCTTCACGCAATCGTTATGAGGGATTCGGGATGATTACGGATCCCGCATGCCCAAGATTTCCTTGACGGACCAGAACACTTGTCCTATATTTCTCATGTCGGCAAGAGGATGCTAATCAAACGTTACCATTAACAATTTAATCGATGACGATGATGTTTATTCGCCACGCGTGAGCAAAGGAGGGAAACATGAATGTCGCGGTCTTATTGATTGTAACAGCTGTTTTATTCTTTTTGGCTTATCGTATCTATGCGCGGTTTATTGCCAGACTCTTTGAAGAAAATGACAACAATCCGACACCGGCCTGTGCCCTGACGGATCATTGCGATTACGTGCCGACGAAACCGCTGGTCCTGTTCGGCCATCATTTTGCGAGCATCGCCGGAGGCGGACCCATCATCGGCCCTACTGTCGCTCTGCTTTTTGGATTTCTGCCCTTGTGGTTGTGGGCGGTATTGGGCAGTATCTTTATCGGCGCGGTCCATGACATGACCGTTTTGTTTGCCAGTGTCCGGGAAAAGGGCAAGTCTGTTGCCGAGATCGCCAAAGAATCTCTGGGAAACGCAGGATTCTTTTTATTCATCACTTTTGCCATTCTCATGCTCCTGCTTTTAACCTCCGCGTTTCTGGGTTTGACAGCCACGGCTCTCACATCATTAATTTCTCTGGACATCTTGAGGCTGGATCCCAGCCAGACCCTGGTGAGAACCATTATGGTTGGCGGCGTGGAAAAGGCTCAGATCGGCGGTATCGCTTCGACATCCGTTATTTTTATCACGTGTTTAGCCCCGATTCTCGGCTGGCTGGTGTATAAAAAGAATATTAATGTTTATCTGGCGGCCGCGATCGCGATTATCGTTTGTTTCGCTTCCATTTTTGTGGGGATGAATTTTCCGATCACACTGAAGCCTGAAGTCTGGATGATCATTCTTTGTTTTTATACACTCTTTGCGGCCGGAATTCCTGTCTGGATTATTCTACAGCCGCGGGATTTCACCAACTCTTTTTTATTGTATATCGGCGCCGCCGCCCTGTTTCTTGGCGGTCTTGTGGCAGGGTTTAAAGGTGTAACTTTTTCCGCGCCGGTTTTGAATATGGCGGAAGGAACCAGTAAACTGGGGCCCATCTGGCCTTTCTTGTTTATCACAGTGGCCTGCGGCGCCATTTCCGGGTTCCATTCACTGGTTGCCGGTGGAACAACCTCCAAGCAGATCGCCAGAGAATCACATATCAGGCCGGTTGCTTTTGGCGGGATGTTGCTGGAGGGATTGCTGGCTATCGGCGTGATGATTGCGGTGGGCTGCGGCATCCTGTTTACTGATTACGTCAATATTGTCTTTCCGACCGTTGCCGGAGTAAAAGCCAATCCGATTCTGGCCTTTGCCGCCGGCGTCGGCGGACTGCTGGACAAATCCTTCGGGATTGCTCCGATTTACGGAACGATTTTCGGCATCCTGCTCGTCGAAGGTTTTGTTGTTACGACGCTGGATACGGCTGTTCGACTGAACCGCTATTTGCTGGAAGAGCTCTGGCAGGTCATTTTCAAAAACGTTCCGAAAGTGATGAAATCCTATCTCTTCAATGCCCTCTTATGCGTGGTGTTAATGTATCTTCTGGCTGTGACTAACGCTTTTGCGGCAATCTGGCCGATTTTCGGTTCCGCCAATCAATTGCTGGCATCCCTGGCGCTCATTGCCGTGTCCGCGTGGCTGGCGAAAAGAAAGAAAACAGCATGGTTTACCGTATTGCCGGCCATCTTCATGATGGTCACCACCATCTATTCATTGATTTCCCTGCTCGTTAACAAATATATTCCCAAGAATAATGTCGCGTTGTCCCTGGTGGATATCCTGCTGATGATTCTTGCCTTTGGCGTCATTTATTTAGCTCTCAGGAAATGGCAGGAATTGAGGAATGATGGTGTCAAGGCAAAAGGAAATGTTGCGTAAATATCCACTCCATTTTTAATCAGATTGTAAACATTAACCCAGGTCGTTCGGATGCGTGATAAAGAACTGGTTCTTGGCATTGATGTTGGCGGCACGAAAACAGCCTTCGGATTCGTTGATCGTGAAGGAATAGTAGTGAATGCTGCGTCCATGCCTACCAACGCCGATGAATCAGCGGATATCTTTATGTCCCGGCTTCATCAGCGAATCGAAGAGATCGGCATTGGTCTTCCTTCC
The DNA here is from genome assembly GCA_964445385.1 of uncultured Smithella sp. Classification (GTDB taxonomy): domain Bacteria; phylum Desulfobacterota; class Syntrophia; order Syntrophales; family Smithellaceae; genus UBA8904. The sequence goes on along the minus strand of CAYULE010000003.1, from coordinate 30,344 downwards.
CCGCATCGTTTGCGCGGAATCGGCATCGGCGCGCCCAACGCCCATCATGATCGGGGCACTATTGAAAAAGCCGTCAATCTGAACTGGGGTGATACGGTTGATTTCGTCAGGCTGATCGGGAAATATTACGACCTGCCCGTCTCCATCACCAATGACGCCAATGCCGCAGCCCTGGGAGAGATGTTTTTCGGCAATGCCCGCGGCATGAAGAACTTCATCGTTGTCACTTTGGGCACCGGCCTGGGGAGCGGAATCGTTGCCGACGGTCGCCTGATTTATGGCGCGAGCGGTTTTGCCGGCGAGTTGGGCCATACCATTGTAGACCCGGACGGACGTGCGTGCGAATGCGGGAAAAAAGGATGTCTGGAAACGTATGTGTCAGCCACCGGTCTGAGAAGAACGGCCCTGGAACTGCTGGCCTTGCGGTGCGATGCAAGTCCGCTGAGAGAAATAAGCTATCAGAAAATGTCATCGAAAGTCATCGCCGATCTGGCTTGGCAAGGAGATGTCATCGCCCTCGCCGCCTTTGACCGCACGGCGCGGATTCTGGGAATGAAGTTGGCTGACGCAGTGGCTCACCTGAGTCCGGAGGCCATTTTCCTGGCGGGGGGATTAGCCGCGGCGGGCGATCTTCTGCTTCTACCCACAGAACAACACATGAACGATTTCCTGTTTCGTGTCTATTGCGGCACGGTAAAATTGATGCCATCGGGACTGGCGACGGGGACAAGCGCTATTCTGGGGGCGGCGGCGCTTATTTGGAACGAGCTTACGTTATCTAAACAGCAGGACTATCAGCCCTGAAGGAAACCCATATGAAGAATTCTCTTGACCTTGGCCTGATCGGTAATTGTCGCATCGGAGCGCTCATCGATGAACGGGGCGAAATTGTCTGGAGCTGCCTGCCCCGGTTTGACGGCGATCCGATTTTCTGCTCACTGCTGAATGAACATCCCGACGGTGAGGGCGCAGGATTTTGTGTTGTCGAGCTGCTGGACCAGGCAGAAGCCTCTCAGTCCTATCTGCCCAATACAGCCGTTTTGGTGACCCGTTTGACAGACAGCCACGGAGCCGCTGTTGAAATTACGGATTTTTCACCCCGCTTTCATCAGTATGGCCGAACGTTCATGCCGATAATGATCATCCGGCAAATCCGCCGCGTGAGCGGCAATCCCCGCATCTGCGTTCGTGTTCGCCCTCTGTGTGAATATGGCAGTCAAAATTGCACGATGACCCACGGCAGCCATCATATCCGCTATGTGGCGCCATCCTGGATTCTGCGGCTGACCACAGACATCTCCGTGACCGCCGTACTCCAGGAAATTCCTTTTTTCCTCGAAACCACCGCCACGCTTATCCTGGGTCCGGACGAAACCATCACGGACGCCATCGATGATCTTTCCCGCCGTTTTCTGAACGAAACGATCAACAGTTGGCGTGATTGGGTCAGAGATCTGTCCATTCCCTTCGAGTGGCAGGAAGAGGTTATCCGTGCGGCCATCACCCTGAAGCTCAACACGTTCCAGGACACGGGCGCCATCATCGCGGCCATGACCACATCCATTCCGGAGGCGCCCGGTTCCGGACGCAACTGGGATTACCGCTACTGCTGGCTTCGGGATTCTTATTTTGTTGTGAATGCTCTAAACCGTCTCAGTACAACGAATACCATGGAACGTTATTTAAACTACCTCATCAATGTGGCGGCGGGAACGCCTGACGGTCGTATTCAGCCCGTTTATGGAATTGACGGCAAGGCCAGACTGGATGAATGCGAAATCACCGGTCTGCAAGGCTACCGGGGAATGGGACCAGTCCGGATTGGCAACCAGGCTTGCGAGCAGATTCAGCATGATGTTTACGGTTCGGCCATTCTGGCGGTGGCCCATGTCTTCTTTGACCGCAGGCTTGCGCACCGGGGCGGCGTCGCCCTCTTCACGCGACTGGAGCCGCTGGGTGAAATGGCCATTATTGTTCATGACCAGCCGGATTCGGGGCCTTGGGAAACACGCAATACCTTGCGCGTTCATACTTTTTCAAGCATTATGTGCTGGGCGGCCTGCGATCGCCTGGCCAGAATAGCCGTTTATCTCGGGCTCGCGGATCGCGCCGCTTATTGGCGGAGCAAGGCCGATATCATCCATGCCACAATCTGTCAGCGGGCATGGAGCGAAAAAAAGCAGGCATTTGCCGCTTCGTTTGACGGTGATTCGCTCGATGCCAGTCTTCTCTTGCTCCACGACATCGGCTTTCTGCCTGCTGATGATCCTCGTTTCGCCCAAACCGTATCCGCCATTGAACGGGAGCTCAGGCACGGCAATTATATTTATCGTTATGTCGAAACCGATGATTTTGGCGTTCCGGAAAACGCTTTTGTGGTCTGCACCTTCTGGTACATTTACGCACTTGCCGCACTGAATCGCGGCGACGAAGCCCGTGCGCTGTTTGAAAATCTTTTGAACCGGCGAAACCGGCACGGGCTTCTGGCCGAACATGTTGATCCGCGTACAGGCGACCCATGGGGAAATTTTGTTCAGACCTACAGCATGGTGGGGTTGATCAATTCGGCCATCCGGCTGAGCCGCCGCTGGGATAGCGCGTTTTAGAAAGGAGAGGTATTGATGAGTTTTCAAAAAATACGGTCTTCCCGCTCTTTGCGGCTAACGTTGCGTTTTGTTGTCCCTCTGGTTGTGGTCATGACACTCCTGGCCTTCCTGGTAGTGCCCCTGGTGGATAACCTGACGCTGAGGTGGTCTGTGCGTGACCTGGACATCCGTTCCAAGCTGATTGCCAACGCGCTTCAAGAACCGCTCGGAGAACTTCTGGTCCAGGAAAACACAAAGAAGATCAATTCTCTGCTCACACGGGCCACTCAGGACGAACGCCTCTTTGCTCTGGGTTACTGTGACGGGCAAGGCAAATTACTCTACCATACACAGACATTCCCCCGAGACCTTGGATGCGTAATGCCCAGTTCATCCGTCCATAAATCACCGGCACTTCTCCAGTTGCCACAAGGGCCGGTTCATGTCGCCGTCAATCCCCTTCTCATCGAGGGCGTATCGTCCGGTTCCCTCGTTTTGGTCCACGACATGAGCTTTGTCGAACGTCGCAGTACGGATACACGCAAGTATATCGTGATTCTGTTTGCTGTGCTCTGCCTGGTTACATCCTTAATTACCGTACTGGTCGCCCATTTGAGCTGGCGCGGCTGGATGTCCGGTGTCCGCGCGCTCCTGCGCGGTGACGGCCTGATCAAGCCCTTTGCAAAGTCTTCCAACTCCGAGCTGCAGCCTCTGGTAGGTGATCTGCGCGCCCTGCTGCGCACAATAGATTCAGAAAGACAAATTGCCGATGACGTCACCCTTTCCTGGAATCCGGATGCTCTCCGGAACCTGCTGTTTAAGCAATTAGCGGGAGAGCAGATTCTCGTCGTTTCCAACCGTGAACCCTATATTCACACAAAAAGCCAGGACGGCATTGAGATTCACCGTCCGGCCAGCGGACTGGTGACGGCGGTGGAACCGGTCATGCGGGCCTGTTCGGGGACATGGATCGCTCATGGCGGCGGCACGGCTGATTATGAAGTTGCGGATAAAAAAGATCATGTTCGCGTGCCGCCGGAGCATCCGGAATATACCCTTAGGCGCATCTGGCTGTCGCAGGAGGAGGAGAAGGGTTATTACTACGGTTTTGCCAATGAAGGATTATGGCCGCTTTGTCACATCGCCCATGTGCGCCCCATTTTCCGAACCAGCGACTGGAACCATTACGTAGAGATCAATCAGCGTTTTGCGGACGCCGTTGTCAAAGAAGCGGAAAGAGAAGATCCGGTTGTTCTTGTTCAGGACTATCACTTTGCCCTTCTTCCCGGCATGCTCCGCAAGGCCATGCCCAAGGCGACCATCATTACCTTCTGGCATATTCCGTGGCCCAATCCGGAATCCTTCGGCATCTGTCCCTGGCGTGAAGAGTTGCTCAAGGGAATGCTGGGAAGCACGATTCTGGGCTTCCACACGCCTTTTCATTGTAAGAATTTTCTGGAAACGGTGGACCGTTATCTGGAAACCCGGGTTGATCATGCATCATCAACTATCTTCCACGGAGGGAATCTGACCCTTGTGGAGGCTTATCCGATCTCCATCCAATGGCCGCCTCCCTGGCAGGAAAGTCAGCCGGGTATCGCGGATTGTCGTGCTTATGTCCAACGATCGCTTAATATTAAAGATAATTGCCTGATCGGGCTGGGCGTCGATCGACTGGATTACACCAAAGGAATTCTCGAACGACTGCGGGCCGTTGAGTGTCTACTGGAGAGTCATCCCGATATGATCGGACGGTTTTGCTTTATCCAGATTGCCGCACCGTCACGCTCGGCCCTGGAAGAATACCAGGCCTTCGATGCCCGGGTTCGCGCCCTCGCCACGCAAATTAATCTGCGGTTTTCAAGTGGAGACTATCTGCCCATTCATCTGAAAGTTAAGCATCACGAACCGGAAGAGGTCAACCGTTATTACCGCGCCGCCGATGTCTGCATGGTGACAAGCCTGCACGACGGCATGAACCTGGTGGCCAAAGAATATGTAGCGGCGCGCGACGACGAGGAAGGCGTCCTGGTGCTCAGCCAGTTTACCGGAGCCGCTCATGAGTTGTATGAGGCCTTGATCGTCAACCCTTATCATATTGAACAGACGGCCGACGCCCTTTATCAGGCCCTGACCATGCCCGCATTTGAACAGCAGGCCCGGATGCGCAGTATGCGGTCCATGGTTCGCGACTTCAATGTATACCGATGGGCGGCCAGGATGCTTCTGGATGCGGCGCGGATCCGGCAGCGGGAAAAATTGGCAGACCGGATCGGTATGCAGCTATGATTTCGGATCAACCATCAACTTATCTTTTTTCGGACACGGCCCGCACCGCCATGGACCTTTTCATTGACCGGGAAACCTTGTTTGCCTTTGATCTCGACGGCACGCTGGCCCCCATCGGTCCCGATCCGGACGCCATCGGTATTCCAGTCACCATTCAAAAAGAAATTATCACTCTGGGCGGGATCGCTCAAGTCGCGGTCATCACCGGCCGTTCCCGTTCAGACGCTCTGCAGCGCCTTTCCGTCTTACCGCGCTACCTGATCGGTAACCATGGTGCTGAAGGGTTGCCCGGCTGGGAATCGCGGACGCAAGAGTTTATCCAGACGGTTAAAGCTTGGCAAGATCAACTGGTAGACTGGCTGTCGAACCAAGATCAAAACGGCATATTTATCGAGAATAAAGGTCCGACATTATCTGTTCATTATCGCCATACCGCCGACACCAAAACAGCCCGTCTAATGATCCTTCGCGCCATAAACCGGCTGGTTCCGCAACCGAGGCTAATCAGCGGTATTTATATTGAGAACCTTGTTCCGAAAGGTGCTCCGGACAAGGGTTTCGCCCTTACGTACTTGATGAAGCAGTCAGGGTGTCCGAAAGGATTTTTTGTTGGTGATGATGAAACGGATGAAGACGTGTTTCGTCTGGACAATGAAAGCATTTTCACCGTCCGCGTGGGAAGGAAAACCGGAAGCCTCGCTCGTTTCTACCTGCGAAACCAGCAGGAGATCAATCGTCTCCTTCGGGAAATCAACAGGCTCTTCAGGCAAAGATAGTAATTGCAACTTCAGATCGATGATCATATCTGATCATCAAGCCCGTGAATAAAAAAACCGATCAGAGCAGATGCAGTCACAATTTCTATAAATCACAAGACATATTCACGGGACAACAAAAGTCGATCTGCATTTTATTATTGTAAATTTATTCCAAGCATATTATTTGAAAGAGGGACAGATTACAAAAAAAATTCCAGTCGGGATTGGAATGTGAAAAAATCCATAAAAAAAATAGATACAGAATTCAGGCAATATTGGAAGCACTATGTGATGCAAAGTCTCCTCGCTACTTTGTCCGTTTTTATCGTTCTTTATTTCTTGAGTTTACAGCATGCAGTAATAATAGCATCCATTGGGGCGACTGCTTTTATCGTCTTTGCGATGCCTGACAGTATAACTGCCCAGCCCAGAAATGTAATAGGAGGTCAATTGGTTGGTCTTTTTTGCGGATTTTTATTTTCCTTAATTCCACAACCGGCTTTAATATATTCCATTATTGTATATTCACTTGCTGTAGGGGCTACCATATTTACAATGGTTGTCATCGACATGGAACATCCTCCTGCGGCCGGCACTGCTCTCGGGGTTGCCATGACCGGTATTTCTTTAGATATCTCTATTGCGGTTATCATAAGTATCGTTCTGCTTTCTTTGATCCATAAATTTTTCAAACCCTATATTAGAGATTTAACCTGATTGGCAGTTATAAGAAGGTAAGAAAGGATTACTTCATTGGGAATAATTTCATTCAAATTCCAATGTAATCGCGTGCAGACTGGCGCGGAAATGGCCGTCTCCGGTATTTGAAAGAGTGCGTATTTGATTAAGACCAGTTTTTTCCCTGATATGAAAGCAGAGGGGATCCATCACGTGCGCTGATGCCCTGTTTCCTGTCTTTTCTTCCCTCTTCTGTTAATGTAACATGAGGCAATTCACGCGTAAAGTAATGGCAGATTTTTTCGGACGTTTATGCTAACTTCTGACAAAGCGCCCTCTGCATAGAGGTTAAGGATTGCTTATGAATCAAACAACCATAAAACCAGAAACAAACTACCGCTCCAAGATCATCAGCACGGATCAGCTGTTGGGAAAAATTAAGCCCGGACAAAAAATTTTCGTCTCCAGTGGCGTAGCGGCACCCGGGAAATCTCTGATGGCCATCACGCAATCCGATTCGAACAATATCCGGGACCTGGTCATCATTCAGCTCATCACGCTGGGTGATTATCTTTCGCATTCCGGCGACCGGCAATACCGTCTGAAAACTTTCAACGTCGGAGAAAGCATCAGTAAGGAGCTTGCGGAAGGAAAAGTCGATTTCATTCCCGCCAACCTGATGGAGCTGCCTTACATTTTTTTAAGCGGCGCGGTGGCGGTGGATGTGGCGATTATTCAGACCACCGTCCCCGACGATAAAGGTTTTGTGTCTCTGGGCGTGGCCGTGGATGTGGCCAGTATCGTCGTTAAACAGGCGTCGCTGGTCATCGCGGAAATCAATCCCAACATGCCGGTAACCAACGGCGAGACTTCCATCCACGTCAGCAATATTGACTATATTATTGAAAGCGACTTGCCGCTTATTGAGCGGGAAAATAAACCCTACGATGCAATTACCGACCGGATCGGCTGGAATATCTCCAACATGATCGAAGATGGCGCAACCGTGGGATTGCATGTCGGCAGAATATTCAACGCCGTGGCCGCTCATTTAAAAAACAAGAAAAATCTCGGCATTGTAACGCACGTTGTTTCCGACTGGGCCATAGACCTGATTAACTCCGGCGCCATAGCGCTCGACCGCAGCCGTTTTAACGGAGGACTCATCACAACGAGTTATTGTTACGGAAGCCGCGCCTTGTACGAGTATGTCCACCGCAACCCCATATTCGAGTTTTATCCGCTGGACCAGTTGGGCAATCCCTTTGTTGTACGGCGTGTCAAGAGCCTCATCGGTATCATGAACGTCAAGAAAATCGATATTTCCGGCGAATCGGTCATTTTCCATTCCGGAGACAATCTTTTGTCCGGCTACGAAAGTAAGCTGGGTTTCGCGCTTGCCGCGACCATTTCCAAAAGAGGCAAGGCCATTGTGGCGCTCAATTCCGTGGACAAGCAGGGAAACAGCAATATCGTTATCCGGCATGACGGTAAAATTGACAGCCCGCACAGCACGCTGGGCGTGGTTAAATACATCGTCACCGAATACGGTGTGGCGAATCTTTTCGGCAAGTCCATCCGTGAGCGGGCCATTGCCATGATTGACATCGCTCATCCTGATCATCGCGAAGACTTGCTGAACCAGGCCAAGGCGCTCAATTATGTTTACGCGGATCAGATCTATGTCGCCCGTCACGCCGCTAACTATCCGGCCGGGCTGGAAACGCGGAAATCGCTGCGGGACGGTTTGGAAATCAAGATCCGTCCGATCAAATCTTCCGATGAAGATATGATGCGCGGTCTCTTTTACAATTTTTCCGACGAAGCGAAATACTTTCGATATTTCACCAGTAAGACCGTGATGCCGCACAAAGAAATGCAGACCTATGTCAATATCGATTATGACAAAGTTCTATCCGTCGTGGCGATAGTGGAAAAGGGCCGCAATGAGCGAATCATCGCGGAGGCGCGCTATGCTTATGATAAAAGAGAAGACGCTTATGAAATCGCTTTCATCGTCGATGAAGAATTTCAGGGAAAAGGCGTTGCCACCTTCATGCTTAACTATTTGATCAAAATAGCGCGTGACCGGGGAATTGCCCGTTTTACTGCTTATGTTTTGCCGCGTAATGAAGCCATGCTCAAGGTTTTTGAAAAATCCAACCTCACCACCACCCGGGCCCTCGAAGACGATGCGATTGCTTTACACTTTGATTTGGCAATGAAACCCGACGCGAGCAGCGAAAAAATTTAGTCCTGTTTTCTTAATATTATTAATTTATCAGCCGATGCTTAATGAATAAGCAGTTGATCGTTCATCTAAAATTGAAAAATTTGAGGAGATAGCAAAACCATGTCACCGCAAAAAAAGTTGACGTCAAAGCCCTTGCCCCGGAAGGTTTCCAAAGTTTCCGGGATTGTTTCCAAGAAGACGATCAGGAAGGCGCCCCAAAAGCTCTTGAAGAAGGCTCCAAAGAAACTTTCCCTTCCCGAAAATTTACCCCACCTGACGGAAGATATGATCGACTCTATCGGCGCCGGAATATATTTGGCGCAGAAAGGGAAGTTTGTTTCTCTTAGCCCTACGCTGGAGTTACTTACCGGTTATGCAGCAAAAGATCTTGTCGGTAAAAATCTCCTTGATCATGTCCACCCGGAGGACCGGCAGATGGTCAGAAAAAATGCCATCAAAAGTTTGAAAAAGAAAAGTCCTGATACTTATGAATATAGATTCATTAAAAAAAATGGCGAACTCATGTGGGTTTTGGAGACGGTCAGCTCCAGCGTTTATAATGAAAGTCAGGCCACACTGGGGAGTATCATGGATATAACCCGGTATAAGCAGACACAGGACACCTTAAAACGTTTGGGAGATAGATACAGCACAATTCTGGAGGAAATCAACGAAGGTTACGGAGAACTTGATCTGGACGGCAACTGGACCTTTGTCAATGAATCAGCGGCTAAAAACATCGGCTACACGCAGGCGGAAATAATCGGGAAAAATTACCGGCAGTTGACCGATGAGGCCTCCGGACAGAAAATGTTTGAGGCTTACAGCAATCTTTACAAAACAGGGGAACCGTTTAAGGGGCTGGAAGTTGAATTCATTACAAAGCAAGGGAACCGGCGCATTAAGGAACTTTCCGGCACCCTGATCCGGGATGAGAAAGGGCAGCCGGTCGGATTCCGCGGCCTTTCCCGCGATATTACCGAACGTAAGTGGGCGGAAGATGCCCTGCTGCAAAGCGAGGCGAGATACTTCAGCATCATTGAAAGTTTCGGTGATGTCTACTTTGAAACGGACCTCACAGGCCTCACTACCTTCATCAATGACAAAGCCTGCCAGGAACTCGGTTATACCCGTGAAGAGCTGCTGAATATGTCGAACCGTGATTTACAGGATGAAGTCTTTGTGCGGGAAACGTATGCAATCTTTAATGAAGTTTATGAAACCGGTCGCCCGGTCAGGGAATTTCAATACACCGTGAATCGCAAAAACGGTACGAAAGCCGTTTGGGAAATGTCGATATCCCTGATGAGAGACGCTTATAGTAATCCAATTGGTTTTCGGGGTCTTGCCCATGATGTTACCGAACGTAAAAAAATGGAAGACGCGCTCAGGGCCAGCGAGGAAAGAGCCCGAACCATCATCGCCACCATTCCTGATCCTTACGTGGAAAGCGACCTGCATGGAAACGTCACGTATGTGAATGCGGCGTATGTGTCGCTGATAGGTTACTCCGTCGATGAATTGAAGACTACCCATTATACAAAGTATCTCGATAAAAAAAATACCGAAGTAATTTTAACTACCTACAATACCGTGTATAAAACCGGTCTACCCATGAAAAATATGGAACTGGAATTTATCACCAAAAACGGGGAGAAAAAATTGGTAAACCTTTCCGTCAGTCTTATCCGGGATCCGCAAGGTAAACCGACTGGGTTTCACAGCATTGTGCGCGATGTGACGGAGAAAAAAAAGGCTGAAGAACTGATCCGCCAATCCGAGCAATATCTCCGGGAATATTCAGAAAAATTGGAATTGCGCGTCAGAGAACGCACCGCCGAGTTGGAAAAGTCTAAAGTTGCGGCGGAAGCCGCCAGCCGCGCCAAATCGGATTTTATGGCCCATATCAGCCATGAATTTCAGACACCACTCAACGCCGTCATCGGTTTCACCAAGGTGTTAAACGACCGGATGTTTGGCGAACTCAATGAAAAACAGGAGGAATTTATTCACTATATCAGTGATGCGGGACAAAACCTGAGCCGGATTATTACAGAAATCGTGGATGTGACCCATGTGGCATCCGGAAACACAAAACTCGCTTATTCCGCTGTTTCAATTGTTGGTCCGCTATCCAAAACGATCAAACTTCTGGCTTCGCAAATAGAAGAAAAGAAGCAGATCCTGACGGTGGATGTAGCTCTGGACGCTGATGTTCCGGTTGAAATGGATGAACAGAAGATTCAGCAAGTTTTTTTTCACCTGCTCAGTAACGCCGTAAAATATACCGGCAGCAGCGGAAAGGTTTACATTCAGGCAACGAGGAGCAATGAACCGGTCTCCGGACAGGAAGGGATTCGTGTTGCCTTCAGAGATACAGGCATCGGTATTAAACAGGAGGATATTCCCAAAATCTTTCAGACGTTCGGGATGCTGGACTCACCCTACATTCACTCCGGAAAAGGCATTGGCATCGGTTTATCTTTAACCAAGCAACTGGTAGAACTTCAGGGTGGAACCATCAGCGTGGAGAGCGAATACGGCAAAGGCAGTTGCTTTACCATTTTCCTGCCATTGAAACAAAAACCGGAGTAACCATGTTGGCTATGACCTCGACCGACCCTTATGCGATGAATATGAGGCAGCCGCAAATCCTTTGCGTTGATAGTGACGTGGCGGGACTGGTTTTGCTCGACGCGATTCTCACCCCGCGCGGCTATGACGTGATTCGCGTCAACACCGGCCAGCAGGCCATAGAGCTGCTCGAAAAACAGGTTGTCGATCTGATTCTTCTGGGCGTGATTTTGCCCGGGGCGGATGGATTTACCATTTGCTCACAAATACGGGCCGATCAACGTTTTCGGGATATTCCTGTGATGATGATGTCCGCCCTGAAATCCCGCGAAGAGCTCATCCGCGGAATTGAAGCCGGCGCTGATGATTATTTGTTCAAACCGCTTGACCATGAAGAAATGCTCGCCCGCATTAAAATGCGAGTCAAGCGTAAAAACATCAGCGACAGCCTCCATCGTGTTTTCGGCGATATGAATGCCCTGATGGTCTTAAGCCAGGAGGTGATCGATGCCAGCAATACCTCGCATTTTGACTCTCAAACCAATATGGACAGGATCGTCAAACTCCTGGTTGGAAAAACAACGGATATGATCGACAAACCACGGTCGGTGATTGTCGGCATGAAACCGGATAATCTAAACTGGCAGTGGATTCATTATGAATACGCATTTCAGGAGTTGAACCGGGTGGAACTGGACTTCAGTCTGCTAAACGGCATCACCCTGCCTGAAAAAAATAAACCGAAAACACTATTGCTGGCAGGTCCGCATGCCGCGCTGGAAGCAAAGTTACTTGTAAAAAATATGCAGGCAAAAAATATGTCCGTTGAAAACGGCATTGGCTACTTAAGCCATGATCTGTGTATGCTGGCCGTCAATTACGGACAGGACATCGGCGATACGCATATTAATTTTCTCCGACACATTGTCGTCCAGAGCCAGTTTTTCAACTCGCTGTCTTCACAGATGCAGGAGGTGGAAAAAGCTTTTGACTATACGGTTTATGCGTTAGCCCGCGCCGCCGAGGCCGCTGACGACAATCCGGGTAATCACATCTATCGCGTCGGGGAATACTGCGGCATCATTGCCGAACGTCTCGGCATGAAGCCGGCCTTCATTCATAACATCAGCGTGCAGGCATCGCTTCATGATATCGGGAAACTTTTTGTTCCTTTACACATTCTCAAGAAAACCGAACCCCTGAAAGCCGATGAAGCGCTTGAATTCAGGAAGCATACGCTCTGGGGAGCGAAAATTATCGGCGGCAATCCCCATATGCAAATCGGACAATCGATTGCTCTGAATCACCATGAAAGATGGGATGGCAGCGGTTATCCACGCGGGCTCAAGGGTGACGCGATTCCCATTGAAGCCAGAATTGCCGCCATTGCCGATCAGTATGATACCCTGCGCATCGCGCGCCCTCATAAACCAGCTATTGATCATGTGACCGTCACGAAAATCCTCAATCACGGGGATGGCCGAATCAAACCCCAGCAGTTTGATCCTCAGTTGCTCAAAGCCTACCGCGAGGTAGCCTTTCTCTTCGAAGAAGTCTATGACCGGCGCAAAGGGTAAATCACTCTTGCCTTAACGTCTCAATTGTGGAATACTTCCCCGCGAATTTAAGACATTCGTCAATGTTTACGGACTTTTCGAATATTATTAAAGTTATGGACATGAAATAAGGAATACCAATATATCGAGATCAAGGAGGTAGCAGGATTATGCCAAACGCAGTTATTGTCAGTGGTATGCGAACAGCAGTTGGAGCTTTCGGCGGATCGCTTAAGGATGTAGCCGCCAAGGATTTGGGAGCACTCGTCATTCGTGAAGCTTTAATGAAAGCCGGACTCAAACCGGGGTTGCCCGCTCACGCCAAAGAAGACGCGCCCGATACCGCGAAGGATGAGGGTCTTTGCCCCATCGAGCAACAATATTACAAATGGCCCGACAATTTAAAAGAAATCGGTGTGGATGAAGTTATTATTGGCAACGTTCTTGGAGCGGGGCAGGGGCAGAACGCCGGCCGTCAGGCCATGATTCGCGCCGGTCTACCCAAGGAAACGACGGCCTACACCATTAATAAAGTCTGCGCCTCCGGCATGAAGGCCATCGCGCTTGCCGCCGCTACAATTAAAGCCGGTGACAACGAGGTGGTCATCGCAGGCGGTATGGAAAACATGAGTGATGTTCCCATCGCGCTTCCTAAAGCCCGTTGGGGTCACAGAATGGATATGCCTTACGGCAAAACACTGGACTTGATGGTTTTTGACGGCCTTTATGAAATCTTTAATGGCTACCATATGGGCATCACCGCGGAAAACATTGCCGTCCGTTACGGCATTACCCGTGAAGAGCAGGACAAGATGAGCCTCGAGAGCCACACGCGCGCCCGCAACGCGATCAAAAACGGCATTTTGAAAGACGAAATTGTTCCGGTCACCATTCCACAGAAAAAAGGCAATCCGATTATTTTCGATACCGATGAGCGTCCGATGGATACCACCATGGAAAAACTGGCCAAACTGGGCACAGCCTTTAAGAAAGACGGCACCGTCACAGCCGGCAACGCTTCCGGGATTAACGACGCGGCAGCCGCTTTGCTGTTGATGAGCGAAGATAAGGCTAAAGCGATGGGGCTCAAACCTCTGGCGCGTATCAAAGGTTACGCCACAGGCGGTGTTGATCCCGCGTACATGGGGCTGGGGCCGATTCCTGCTGTACGCAAACTCCTGCGCATCACCGGAACATCGATCAAGGATTACGGTTTGTTTGAACTCAATGAAGCCTTCGCCTCACAGGCCATTGCCTGCCTGCGCGAACTCAATATTCCGTGGGACATCACCAACGTGAACGGTTCGGCCATTTCCATCGGGCATCCCATCGGCTGTTCCGGAGCGCGTATTGTATTGGCGCTGGCCAATGAAATGAAGCGCCGCAATGTTGGTCTGGGACTTGCGTCCCTGTGTATCGGCGGCGGTCAGGGTATGGCCATCGCTATCGAAGCCGTTTAACCATCCAGCTTATCCTCTTTCGCCGCAGATCCGTATGGTGAAAGAGGATGAGCTATTCAACTTCATATCGGGTCTTCTTATGCCTTATCAAACGGTTAACGGAATCCGGATTTTTTATGAAGAGCAGGGTGAGGGCAAGCCGCTGATTCTGATCAACGGCCTGGCCTTTCCCATGGATTTGTGGTTCGCGCAGATTCGCGAGTTATCCAGGGACTTTCGGGTGATCGCGCTCGATAACCGGGGCATCGGCCGCAGCGATAAGCCGAATATAGAATACAGTATCGCGATGATGGCGGCTGATGCGGTGGGGTTGCTGGCGGCGCTGAATATTGATAAAACCCACGTGGCGGGACTTTCCATGGGTGGTTTTATTGCACAGGAAATCGCGCTGTCTTACCCTGACATAGTCAGCCGTCTGGTTTTAGTGGCGACCGGCATGGGTGGCGCTCGCTCTCTCGCGTTGGGTAAACCTTTCTGGGAAAAAGCGGCGGCGGCGATAGCCGGTAAACCGCCCGAACAGGTGTATCGTACGGATTTAACATTGATGACCGCGCCGGGATTTGCTGAAAAACACCCGGATATACTGGATCAGGCCGTCGCTCTGCGCATGAAGAACCCGCAGCCGCTACATGCTTTTATGAGGCAGTTGGCCGCCTGTAATGCTTTTGATAATAACGGCAGGGTTCAGAATATCTCGCAGCCGACTCAGATTATTTTAGGGACGGATGATCCCATTTTTCCGCTTCCGCTGGCCGATGATTTCCGACAGAAGCTGCCGAATGCCAAAATGATTATATACGAAAACTGCGGCCACGCGATTCATCTGGAAAAACCAGATCAACTGAACCGCGACATCCGGGAGTTTCTTTTAGGCTGACAGGCTGTAGGCTATTAGATTGGTAGGTTTATAAGAGGGCGCTTGCTGCGCCGTTGTTTAAATTACAAAGGCCGAAGGCCCACAAATAGACCTGATAGCCTGACAGTCTACAGCCTACTTTCCTTTTTTTTAAACGGGTGATTAACGCATGAGTCCTATCACAACGGTTTCACCTGATGAAGCGGTGCGGGTGATTAAATCAAACGATCATATCCATCTGAGCTCAGTCGCCAGTTCCCCTCAGTGTCTGGTTAATGCCATGTGCCGGCGCGGACGCGCGGGTGAATTGGAAAACGTTCACATCCATCATCTCCACACAGAAGGTCCCGCGCCTTATGCCGATCCGGAGTTTGAGGGCATTTTTCAACTGGATTCCTTTTTTGTCGGCCCGAATGTCCGCCAGCATACCCAGCATGGATTTGCTGATTACATTCCGGTGTTCTTAGGCGAAACCCAGCGTCTTTATCGCGAAGGATATCTGCCGTGCAACGTGGCCATGATCCAGGTTTGCCCGCCGGACGCAAAGGGCCATGTGTCTTTGGGAACATCGGTGGATGCGTCGCTTGCCGCCATGGAAATTGCCGATACCGTTATTGCGGTGATTAATCCGCATGTGCCGCATACCTTCGGCGATGCCGTTATTCCCTTCAGCAGAATTAATCTTTTTGTCGAAGATGACACCCCGCTGGAGACGGTCCATTTTACGAAACCTGATTCCATAGAAACGGCCATTGGCAGGCAATGCGCGGCGCTCATTGAAGACGGCGCGACGTTGCAGATGGGAATTGGCGCGATTCCCAACGCCGTGCTGGATCAACTGGGCGGGCATAAAAATCTGGGAATCCATACCGAGATGTTTGCCGACGGTGTCATCGGACTTGTGGAAAAAGGCGTAATCAACGGCGCGAATAAAGCGATTGATTCCGGAAAGATGGTGGCGACGTTTCTTCTGGGTTCAAAACAATTATATGATTACACGCATCAGAACGATCAAGTACTGATGAAGGACGTCGGCTATACCAATGATCCTTTTATCATCGCTAAAAACCCCAAGGTTACAGCCATCAACTCCGCACTCCAAATTGACCTGACCGGTCAGATCTGTGCCGATTCGCTGGGCACCACATTTTATTCCGGTGTGGGCGGTCAGATTGATTTTGTCTATGGCGCTTCCCGTTCTCCGAGGGGCAAGGCGATTATCGCCATGCCTTCGGTTACCGATCAAGGAGTCAGCAAGATCGCTCCGGTATTGACGCCCGGCGCCGGCGTGGTGACCACACGCGCCCATATCCATTGGCTGGTGACGGAATACGGAGCGGTTAATCTTTACGGTCGTTCTTTGCAGGAGCGGGCCCGTCTGATCATCAGCGTCGCTCACCCTTCACATCAGGAGGCGCTGGATCAGGCGGCATTTGAACGTTTCGGATCCCATTATCATTTTATAAAAAAATAAGGATAAGTGCATTACGGCTCGATGATCAGGTGAAAATCATCGCGTTCTTCTTCCAACTCTTGAAGCAGCTTCACGACCTTGTCAAAATCTTTACCCATCGACTTCTTTGAATCATCGCCGTGTTTCCAGACGATCTTAAATGGACCTGCAACATCTGCGGAAAGTACATCCCAGAGCGCATCCAGATTGCGGCCGAAATGCACGGGCAGTGACAACCGGGTTGCCAGCTGATCATAGAGATCATCAAGTGAATGAATTTTAAGACCGTTCAACGTGCAACGTTTTATCGGCATTGAGGCACCTCCACAAAAGTCCGGTAGTGATCCACGGTGACGACTCGTACACCATTCTGCGAAAAGATCAGGCGTTTGGCGCCCCGGCGTCCGCCTTTATAATCAAGATCCGCCTCGCGCCACTGATTATAAGGAAGTCGTCCCTCCCGATTCTGGAACCGGTCGCCGCCAATGCTTGCACCCCGGAGGGCACTCACGGACCACAGATCCTTTCCGGGATGCCATCCCCATGAACGGGCCGTTTTTTTATTCACAAATTTAGCCGGAAGTCTTTTATTGTGCGTATCGTTCAGGTTTCGGAGAATTTCGACCAGTTCCTGCTGATCGATCCTGGGTGAGAGCCGCACATTCAGGTCCCGGACAACCTTCTCGCAGGATTGGGCGTAGGCCTCTGTCAACAGAACGGGACAGAGGAAAAGGAAAAGAATGGCCGATCTGATCAGTATTCGTCGTATCATGGATATTTCTCCGGATTGCTAATGATTGCCGCGGAACGGATGATTCAGACGGTGAGGCTTAATAAAGTCTGAGACCGGAACGAAGCAACGTCTATTATTTTCAACTGTAACTTGAAAAATCACAAATTTTCAAGTTTTTTAGTCGATGGGCTCGTCAATTATTCCGAAAATGCGGCTCAAAGCGGTCAGATTGATAGTATCTGAACATTTTATAAAACAGCTAATGGTCTGTCATTACATAATGATTAAAAATATTTCCAATTCACGCTGATATTTTACCTATTTATCTAAATTTTGGATATCAGCGAACCGATAGAAAAGAGAGGTATCCTGACCGGGGAAGATGACGGGCATCTTTAGCAAAAATCCTTGGCCGGGAAAGAAAACGAGATCCGTCTGAATACTGTATGAAAATAATTACATATAAATAGTAAAGAGAGGAAAGATGGCCTTAACTAAACAACAAACCCCTTTCGTCATTAAAAGAATGCTTTTAATGATCTTATTGATGACAGTCATTTCATTAAATCCCGGATTTCTGATGGCAGTTCATGGTGAAGAGACTGAAACAGAAGAGTTGGGATTTACCGAAATTGAAGATGTCTATGCGGCGGCAAAGCATTTGCAATCTGTCAAGGAGGCGCCGGCATCGATTTCTCTGGTTACGGATGAAGACATTAAACGCTACGGATACCGAACCATGACCGATGTGGTGAACAACGTCCGCAGCTTCTATTCATATTCCGACCGGAATTACGATTACATTGGCGTCCGGGGATTTGCCCGTCTCGGGGACTACGGAAATCGTGTTTTACAGCTGGTTGACGGTCATTCCATAAATGATAATGTCTACGGCATTTTTTATATGGGCCATGCCTTTGGTGTGGACATGGACTTGATTAAGAAAATTGAATTTATCCGCGGTCCCGGATCATCGCTTTATGGTAATAATGCCGTATTCGGAGTGATCAATGTGATTACCAAGGATGGTAAGGACCTGGACGGCTTGTACACAAAGATGGAAGGAGGAAGTTATAATACTTATAGTGGCAGCATTGCCTTTGGTAAAAGATTTCGTGACAAATATGATTTGCTGATAGCGGCCAGTTTTATCAAGAGCAAAGGGCAGGACTTTCAGTATCCGGAATTTTTAGCATCCTCCAATTCCGGCGGGTGGGCCAGAGATTGTGATGGAGACAAAGCGCGGAAATTTTTTATAAAGGCCTCTGTCGGCGAACTGACTTTTTTAGCCAACGCGGTATCCAGGGAGAAAAATGTTCCTACGGCCGTTTATGGAAGTTTGTTCAATGATAACCGATTAAGCACACTGGACGAAAAGATTTTCGCGGAATTGAAATGGGATCACCCGTTTTCCGATGACAAAAATCTGAAAGCAAGAATCTTCTATGACCGGTATCGTTTTGATGGAACCTATCCTTTTGATAGCCCCCCCGTGATCATCAACCGGGACGAAGCCGTGGGGCAATCGATCGGCGGCGAGGTTATCTATGACCAGAAAATATTCTCCCATCGCTTTCTGGTCGGTATTGACGTGATCTATCATATGGAGGCCACTCAAAAGAATTACGATGAAGCACCGCGAACCACATATCTTGATGATCATCGTACCTTTACAACATGGTCAATATACGGCCAGGACGAGTGGGATATCACGTCCTGGCTGCGCTTCACGGGAGGATTGCGTTTTGATGAATATTCCACTTATGGACGTAATCTGAGTCCCAGAGTAGGATTGATTCTCACTCCCATAAAAACCAATGCGATCAAATTACTTTACGGTCAGGCTTTCCGGGCCCCCAACGTTTATGAACTTTATTATGCGACGAATATGGAGCCAAGTATATATCGGGCTAATCCCAATCTCAAACCGGAAATCGTTGACACCTTTGAAATGGTTGTTGAGCAGGAAATTACATCAACGTTTAAGGCCACTGCCTCCGGATTTCATTATGCGGCCAGGGATCTGATCAATCAGGAGCAAAATGCCGACGGGTCCATGCAGTTTTATAATATCAGCAGGGTAAAAAGCGACGGTGTGGAAGTAGGCCTGGAAATAAACTGGCCGGGCTTTCTGAAAGGCGACGCGAGTTACACTTATCAGGATACCCGTGATGAGCAGATGAACCGATGGCTCGCGAACTCGCCGCGCCATATGGTTAAGATCGGAGCGATTGTGCCTCTGTACCATCATATGGTGTTTCTCAGTGGACGATGCCGCTATATGAGCAACAGGCTGGATCGTCAGGGAACGGATGTTGGTGACGCTTTTGTGGCGGACATCACCCTTTCCGCTGAATATAAGAAATTTTCTCTCTCGGCTTCGGCGTATAACCTGTTTGACGCAGTTTACGCTGACCCTGTATCCAATGACCATACGCAGAAAATGATTCCCCAGAATGGACGTAACTTCTGGCTGAAGATAGGATATACTTTTTGAGACTGAATGACGGACGACAGATGCCTCTTGTAAAGGCGATCCTGAAAAATATGCGTCAACGCGCGTGTTACGCGCTATTGCTTTGTGTCCTGGTTCTGTCCGGACAAAAAGTGGCATGTGGCGCTGATCTGACCGTGGCGGTTATGAAAAGTGAAGGTCATTATCCTGTTGAGGAAATCCTGACGGGCTTTAAAATGGAAATGCAGCAGAATAATATTACCATTCAGCTGCTCCCTGTTGAGGGGATTAGCAATTTTGATAAAATATCCGGTCAGATCACCCGCTCCAAACCGGATATCCTTCTCTGCATCGGAATCAAAGCCCTGGAACAAGCCGCAATGTTTAAAAACATTCCCAAGTTATATGCGATGGTCACCCATGAGAATGTTCAGGTCTGGTTGGGCCGGAATGAAATTGCCGGTGTCAGCCTGGATATTGCGCCGCTGCTCCAATTCCGGATCATCCGCCAGGCCATACCGGCCAGCAAGCGTATCGGCATTATATATAATCCGGAACATAACCGGAAATTGATTGAAGAGGCAAAAAAAGCGGCGGCGGCCACAGGTTATACCATTGTTGCGTTGCCGGTCAGCACGATCAGAGAGATCCCTTCCGTGTTGGATAAACTGGAAAATAATGTTGATCTTATCTGGACGATTTATGATCAAACCGCTTACACGCCGGAGTCAACCCGGTACATTCTACTGCAAACTTTGCGAAAAAAAATTCCCGTGGTTGGCTTATCTCCGCATTTTGCCAAAGCCGGGGCGCTTTTGGCCATCTACGGCAATTATGTGGACATGGGACAACAGCTCGCCCTTCAGGCAATTGCCCTGTCGCAAGGGAGAGAGCCAACGCATCAAACGTCACGGCCACGCAAGGTGAAGGTTGCCGTCAATGAAAAGGTCGCCCGGATTATGAATATCAATTTTTCTTCCCAGTTTATGAAAACGGTTCATCAGACCTACTGAGCATGAATGGAGCCAGCATGGATTATCGGTACACTCAAGGCATAAAATTCAAAGCAGTCATTGCCATCGTTATGATGATCACACTTGTGGTTTCCGTAATGGCGACCTATTTGATTCATACTCAGACGTCCCTTTTGAAAGCGGAGTTTAAAAAAAGATCGGTTGCGCTTGTGGAAAATCTTGCGCGAAATTGTGATTATCCCGTACTGCTCGAAGATCAACAGGCTATTCATAATCTGGCCAGGGCCATGCTTCAGAATAAGGAAATTGTTTCGATTACCGTGGAAAGTTGGTCAGGCCGTATTCTTTTACAGTTGGAAAATGTTAAAGATACGGATAGCGGCCTGCCGAAAGATGCCACCGTAAAGCCTGAGAAGATGCATCTGGAGACCAGTGACCGTCTTTTATACATTGCATTCCCGGTCTGGGCGCCTCACGAGGAGAAACCCATTCCCGGTCTGGCTGCACCCGCGGCTACGCCGCAGCTGTTGGGTCGGGTCATCGCGAAATTTTCTCAAGACAATACCAATGCCATGATCCGGAATACCATCATTACAACGATGGCCATCGCTGTTGCCGTCATCGGGCTGGCCGTCGTTTTTCTGATCATCCTGTTAAATCGTTTTATCACCCCTCTGCTGATGCTTGTGCAGGCGATTCGGGAACTTTCAGCGGGCAAACTTTTCCACCGCGTGGACATTCAACGAAACGACGAAATCGGGGTGTTGGCCAATGCGTTCAATGAGATGGCGGAAAACCTGGAAAAGAATCGCAAACTCCTTGAGGAATATAATCAGACGCTGGAAGCGAGAATCAGTGAAAGGACCCAGGCGCTTAGAGAATCGGAATCCCGCTATCGGGCCTTCTTTGAATCGACAGGCACCGCAATGGTGATCGTGGAAGAAGACGGTACCATCTCCCTTGTCAATAGCGAGCTTGAGAATATATTCGGGCTAAAACGGGAAACGCTGGAGGGAAAGCGGAAATGGATGGAGTTTATTAAAAGCGAAGATCTGGAGAGAATGAAGATCTATGAACATCAGCGGAGCTCGTTATCCAAATTTGCTCCCAAACATTACGAATTTCAGACCAGTGATATTAATGGACAGATTAAAGACATTTTCATAACGGTTTCTTTCATACCGGGCACGACAAGAAAAATCGCTTCTCTGCTTGATGTCTCGGAAAAGAAACGGCTGGAAACCGGCCTTCAGCAAGCCCAGAAAATGGAGGCTATCGGTACGCTTGCCGGAGGCATTGCCCATGATTTTAATAATCTGCTCATGGGAATTCAGGGTTATGCCTCTCTGATACTTTTTAAGATGAAGAAGCATGATGAGCATTACGCGCAGTTGAGCAAGATCGAGGATCTGGTACAGAGCGGATCCAATTTAACTCGCCAGATTTTGGGATTTGCCCGGAGTGGAAAAGTTGAAATTCAGCCGACAAATATCAATGACATTATTGAAAAAACTTCTACCATGTTTGGCCGTACCAAAAAAGAAATTCAAATCATTAAAAGATTTCCTGAAAAGATCTGGACCATCGATGCGGATCGCGGGCAGATCGAGCAGGTCCTCCTCAATCTTTATGTTAATGCCTGGCACGCAATGCCCGGTGGTGGAGAACTGACCCTGGAAACGTCTAATGAGTATTTAACGGAAGACTATCACGCAGCCTTTGAAGTTACACCCGGTGCGTATGTGAAGGTTTCCGTGACGGATACGGGCGTTGGTATGGATGAAAAAACAAGGCAACGCATTTTTGAACCCTTCTTTACGACCAAGGAAATGGGGCGGGGTACCGGATTAGGATTGGCCATGGTATATGGTATCGTGAAAGGCCATAAAGGAATTATCAATGTCTACAGTGAGAAGGGTCAGGGTACGTCCTTTCATCTTTACTTCCCCATCTCGGAAAATGAAGTGGCACAGGAAAAAGTTGAGGAGAAAACGGTTGAACGCGGTACTGAAACCATTCTTTTAATCGACGATGAAGAAACCGTCCTGGCCGTATCGAAGAACATGCTGTCCAGTCTGGGCTATCATGTCATTACCGCTCATAATGGTGAGAAAGCTTTAGAATTATATAAAAAGAAATATCAAGTCATTGATCTGGTTATGCTGGATATGATTATGCCGGGGATGAGCGGAGGGGAGACCTATGATAAATTAAAAGTGCTGAACCCTGATATCAAAGCTATTCTTTGCAGCGGCTACAGCCTGAATACCCAGGCAAGCCAGATTATCAAACGGGGTTGCCGTTTTTTTCTCCAGAAGCCTTTTTCGATTTATACCTTGTCGCAGAAGGTCAGGGAAGCCCTGCGTTAGGTTCCCGGTCGGACCTGTTGAAGACGTGTCACCTTACCCATTTATTTTGCGGACTGAATCCGTTAATGCTTACGCGCATTCGCTGTAACCGCAGATCCGGCAGACGGCGCAACCGCCTTCATGTTCGACAATGCCGCCACAGTCGGGACAGGCGCCTTTGAGGAAGACGCGTTTTTGATGCTGTACCTTGCCGCCGTTGGCCGCCACATGAGCTTGAATGGCTTTCGCCACCGCATCGGCGCAGGACAGAATTTTGTTTTCACCGAAGCCGGATGGCGAGTGACACGAGATCCCCTGCAGCTGCTTGATGACCTGGCGCGCCTGAAGTCCGCTGCGCCAAGCCAGCGATACCATGCGTCCGATGGCTTCACTCTGGGAGGCGGCACAACCGCCCGCTTTGCCCATCGTGGTAAAGAGTTCAAACAGGCCGGTGCTGTCTTCATTCACTGTAACATATAGCGGCCCGCAGCCGGTCTGCATTTGATAGGTCCAGCCCTTCAGTACTTTGGGACGCTCGCGTTTAGCGGTCGTTGCGTCTTTATTAAGGCCTGCGGGTGCGGCCGGCTCTTCTTTTTTAGCGACGGACAACACCTGATGATCCCGGGAACCGTCGCGATAAATCGTGACACCCTTACAGTCAAGCTTATAAGCCAGTTCATACACACGCGCAACATCCTGAACCGTCGCCCCGTTGGTAAAGTTGACGGTTTTACTGACCGCGTTGTCCGTGTATTTCTGAAAAGCGGCCTGCATCCGGATGTGTACTTCCGGTGTAATATCGTGAGCGGTGACAAACAGATTGCGGATATCCTCAGGAATTTCGGTGAGATCGTGAAGTGTGCCGTGTTCAGCAATCCGCTGCATAAGTTCCGGCGAATAAAAACCTCTTTCTTTCGCAATGGTCTCAAAAAAGGGATGCACTTCCACCAGAATATCATTGTCCATGACCTGCCGGACGTACGATACGGCAAAGAGCGGTTCCACGCCGGAGGAGGAATTAGCCATAATCGATATCGTGCCGGTAGGCGCGATGGTCGTCACGGTGGCATTGCGCATCGGCGGCTCGCCCTTTTTATCATAGAGCGACCCTTTGAAATTCGGGAACGGGCCCCGGGACTTGGCCAGCGATTGAGACGCGGCGTGCCCCTGTTCATTGATAAATCCCATGACCTTTTGCGCCAGTTCAATCGCTTCTTCGGTATTGTACGGAATGCCCAGCCCGATGAGCATATCCGCCCAGCCCATGACGCCCAGTCCTATTTTTCGGTTCCCCAGAGTCATCTGGGCGATCTGTGGCAGAGGATAGTTATTGACCTCCACAACATTATCCAAAAAGCGTACAGCCAGATGAACCACTTCTGTAAGCCGTTTCCAATTGACCTTGCCGTCTTGAACCATTTTACTTAAATTGATGGAGCCGAGGTTACAGGATTCATAAGGTAAGAGCGGTTGCTCTCCGCAAGGATTGGTGGATTCAATCATCCCGACATGGGGCGTCGGATTGTCGCGGTTAAGCCGGTCTAAGAACACAATGCCCGGTTCGCCGTTTTCCCAGGCCTGTGTGATAATCCGGTTAAAGACCTTACGCGCATTGAGCGTACCGGAAATCTGGCCGTCACGAGGATTAATCAGTTCGTAGTTTTCATCTTTTTCAACCGCTTTCATAAAGGCTTCTGTCAGCCCCACAGAAATATTGAAGTTGTTGAGTTGCTTTTTGTCAGCCTTGCACATGATGAAATTCATGACGTCCGGATGATCGACGCGCAGGATGCCCATGTTGGCGCCCCGCCTGGTTCCGCCCTGCTTGATGGTTTCCGTGGCAACGTCGAAAACGCGCATGAAAGAGATCGGCCCGCTGGAAATACCGGTGGTCGTTAAAACAACATCGTTGGCGGGACGCAAACGGGAAAAGGAAAATCCGGTGCCGCCGCCGGACTTATGAATTAAGGCCGTGTATTTTACGGCGTCGAAAATTTCCTCCATGGAATCGCCGACCGGCAGCACAAAACAGGCGGACAACTGCCCCAGTTCGCGTCCGGCATTCATCAATGTCGGTGAATTGGGTAGAAATTCCAACTGGGTCATCATCCGGTAAAACTCTTCCGCGAGGGAATCCGAATCCGCCTTTTCATTGAACTTTTTATCCGCAGCGGCGATGGTATCCGCCACACGCCGAAACATTTGCACAGGAGTCTCCAGGACCTTCCCCTCTTTATCGCGCTTCAGATAGCGCCGCTCCAGAACGGTAATCGCGTTTTTTGTTAATTCCGGGATAATAGGGGTGTAAGTCTTCTTTTCCATTGAAGTGAACTCCTTTGAACATAATAAGTAAGAGGTTTGTAATAAAAAACACTACATGTAGTATGATGAGGTCCATTAAACACAACATCTAGACGTTGTCAATAGTTGAAAAAAAATATTTCAAAAAGTGCAAAAAGGCCTTCGGGAATCGTTAAGAAAAATAACTTTACCGTCGATATAATGAATAGTGATTTATTTCGGGGATGGTTTTAGCGATCATTAACTTTAACAGACAATGATCATCAATTTATGGTTTTCCTATGAGAACCTATGAGAAGCTGGTAATTAAAATAATGAGTGGCGCGCCTGATGATGATATTCATTTTACCGATATTTGCGAATTCTTAAAACATCTTGGTTTTGAAGAAAGCATTCGAGGAGATCATCACATTTTTACAAGAGAAAATGTCGAAGAAATATTGAATTTGCAGCCTGACGGTT
This sequence comes from uncultured Smithella sp., assembly GCA_964445385.1. GTDB lineage: Bacteria > Desulfobacterota > Syntrophia > Syntrophales > Smithellaceae > UBA8904. Next base: position 4,629 of record CAYULE010000003.1, on the reverse strand, counting down.
CCAGGGCAAAGCCATATCAGATCAGACAAGTCAGCCGGTTGATGCAGCGTTAGATCCTGATGGGGGAAAAAAACATGAAGAGCAGATATACTATCCTGCTTTACTGGAGCAACGAAGACAACGCTTGTATTGCGGAAGCTCCCGAATTGCCGGGTTGTATGGCCGACGGCCGGACCTATCAGGAAGCGCTTGCCAGCATAGAGGTTATTATTCAGGAATGGATTGAAACGGCAAATGAATTACATCGTCCGATTCCTGAACCAAAAGGAAGATTGATCATCGCCTGATTCCCTCTGAACAATTAACTTTGCTTTAAAACAAAAAAAGGCGCGTGGTTGGAGGTAAATAATTCGGGCGTTCGCTTCACGATCGGCGCGACAGCTTGATGCTTCTTGAATGTTTTTTCCAGAAAGACGCGAACATCCGGGCGTTGCCATCCACCCGGATGATGGAAACTTTTGTATAATGATAAATCGCCTTCATAAAAATCATGCGTCGCCAGGCTTTGCGCCTCCACACTGGTGGCTGGCAAATTAAAAATGGCTAAATTCAAAAAGTCAATACAGTCGTGATGGCGGCACACGAAATCCAATGTTTTGTGAGCAGCCGCTTCCGTTTCCGGCGGTGTGCCGAATAGAAAATAACAATAAGTAGCAATTCCGGCCTTCTTCAGGACCCTGATTGCAGCCGAGGCTTCCTGAAGATCAATGCCTTTGTTCAAATCGTCGAGGATGGTTTGATCGCCCGACTCAATGCCAATTTTCAACATCGCGCAACCGCTGGCTTTCAACCTGTGGCAAAAATCCTCGTCGGTTAAAAGCGGCGTGACACGGGCGAAGCCATACCAGGGGGCGCCCGGTGGTAGCTCTGTCAATGCTTTTAAAAGCGCTGGCGAAATGGAACTGTCCAGAAGGTGAATCAATGATGGCTTGGTTTGCTGAACCAGTGTCTGCAATTCCTTGGTAACGCTTACAGAAGGCAAAGGCAGATAGGGATTGGCCTCTGCCTTCTCCGGGCAGAAAGAGCACTTACGCCACCAGCAACCGCGCGCCGCGCTGTAAGGCAGGATAAAACCCGGAGCCAGATACCGATTTTCCATCAATAGATGATAGTCTGTTGAGGCGCCACCCTGAACCTCTTTCACGTCCAGCAGCTCCAACAACTTCTCTTCGCCCGCGCCGGCGACCACTTCATCAACAAGGCCCGGAAAAAGATTAGTCCGGCCGGTGATTTGAACCCAGGAGGTCGTCAGGGACCCGCCGAGAATAATTTTCTGTCGGGGATGTATTTTTTTAATAAAGCCGATCATGGCCGCCGTACAAAGCGCCTGGCTTAAAAAATTAAGGGAAAAGCCGATGAACTTTGGAGACTCAGCGAGCGCTTGAGTCAGACGTCCGGCAAAGTAAGGATAAAAAGGGTTGGTTTCGGGGCATTCGGCGGCCCGGATTAAGTCGCTGCTTTTAACAGGGGATAACTTACGGTCTGTAAAGTCGACCAGCGATAAGTTAACACCGGACGGTTTCCCGGCCAGCTTCAGAACGTGGTTGACATCCAGTACGGCCCGCGAATAGCGGCTGTTGTTGCCGTATGTGCCGGAATTCTGCAGGGCGGCCAGATTGGTTTCCAGATTTTTACAGGCGCGGATATTCCAGCGACTGGAAGGCCATCCGGCCTGTGCAGCAGAGCCTGCCAGATAAAGCACGCCTTCCAGATTGGCGTCGATCACCCGATGTTCAATACCATTAGCCTTCAGGCAAGACGACAGTCTGGCTATTCCTGCCGGCGGTTCAGAGGGTTTCACGACGGGCGGATGAATTAAAATTATTTTCGCGTTCATAAGTTACAAATATTACACACATGTTCAGAATTGTTTGTCCTTAGTATCTAACCGCCTCTTGCGCAAGCAATATCTGCTGCTTATATTTCCGACTTGACAGTGAATCCGCTTTACGCAATAGTCAGCCTGTTTTTTAAGAGGCGGTACGTTATTGCCTGTCAGGCATCAACCCTGTGCATGTATTTTTCTAAAGGTCTAAAGTGGAAACAAAACATATTCATTCTTCTTGCCGCGTATTTCTGACATTTCTACTCTTGTGTGTGGCAATTTTTATCGCGCATGCGGCCATTGCGGCGGAAAAATATCCGGCTCACAAAGGGACAGCCGTCAATGATTTCGCCAAGGTAATTGATCGGGACAACACCGCCAAAATGGAATCCCTGGCCCAGGAAATATTGCAAAAAACAGGAACGGCGGTTGTTGTGGCTACGGTGCCGGAACTGGGACCAACGGAAGAAATCGCCCTTTATACAAATGGTCTTTATAAAGCCTGGGGGATCGGAAAAAAGGGCGAGGACAAGGGTGTCTTGATCTTCCTTGCCGTCAAAGAGCGGAAGATTCGCATTGAAACCGGTTACGGTGTTGAGGGAATATTAACGGACGGCATCGTTGGAACAATACTTGAGAATTTGGTCATTCCTCATCTCAAAACAGGTGAAACGGGAAAAGCGCTTTATAATGCGCTGTTTGCCTGTGGCCATTATATTGCGAAAGATGCGGGGGTAAAATTGACAGGGATCACACCCCCTTACCGGGGAAAGTCTCAACCACAAAACAAGGGCTTTAATCTTGCCGGCCTGATAATTTTTCTCATTGCCGCGGCTGTGCTTCTGGGAACCAAAACCGGCCGGGAAATGCTGCCCTGGATCCTGCTGATGCTGGTCTCAAGCAGCGGACGGGGCGGTGGCGGAGGAGGAGGTTTTGGTGGCGGCGGATTTGGAGGTTTCGGCGGCGGCATGAGTGGTGGTGGTGGAGCTGGGCGCGATTATTAACAAAATATTCAGGGTGGATAACATGGCAAAAATACCGGATCAACCTCAAGACATTTTTGTTCCTTTAACGCAGGATTATCTCCAGGCGTTCGGAAAAGATTTGATCTCACTGATGCTTTACGGCAGCGCTGCCGGCGGTTCTTATGTGAAAGGCAAATCGGATATTAATCTCCTGGCGGTTCTCACACCGGAAGGCATCGACAGGCTGGAAGATTGCTTTGGGGTAGTCAAATCCTGGAAAAAACGCAATGTAGCGGTGCCACTGGTGATGACCAAGCCGTTTATTGCTTCTTCACTGGATTCTTATCCGATCGAATTTCTTAACATGCAAAACAATTCTGTTTTGATTTACGGCGAGAATGTCCTGGAATCATTAGTCTTCAAACCGGAAGATCTCCGCTTGCAAATTGAACGAGAACTAAAATCTAAAATCCTTTTGCTGCGGGAAGGGTATCTTGAATCCGAAGGTTCGGCGCGCCAGCTGAGGCGTCTGATCAGTCAATCATTGACAGCATTTATTTCGATCTTTAATGCCATGCTTTATTTAAAGCAGGCCAGGGTACCCCGAGACAAAAGAGAAACCATCAGAGAGATAAACAAGGCCTTTACAATCGACGACGCCGTGTTTATGCTCTGTTTTGAAATCAGACAGGATACAGATAAGCTTTCCATCAAAGAAGTAACCGATGTGTTTAAAAAGTATTTACGGGAAGTAGAAAAGGCATGTCACATCATCGACGGGCTATAATAATCTAACATCATGAGGAGGGGAAAATGACAGGAGGAAAGAAAATTATCGTTGTGGTAGCGGTTATTGCTGTTCTGGCAATTACCTTATATTCAATGTTTGCGGGTAATTACAACAAATTTGTGAAAATGGACGTCGCGATCAAAGCGGCCTGGTCACAGGTGGAAAATCAACTGCAGCGCCGTTACGACTTGATACCCAACCTGGTAGAAACCGTGAAGGGTTATGCCAAGCAGGAAAAAGATGTTCTGGTGGAAGTGACCAATGCCCGTTCTAAAGTTGGCGGGGCGGGAACCGTACCCGACAAGATCGCTGCGAATAATGAATTATCCGGCGCGCTGAGCCGGTTAATGGTGGTTGTGGAAAAATATCCGGATTTAAAATCCAATCAAAACTTTCTGAAACTCCAGGATGAACTGGCCGGGACGGAAAACAGAATCGCTGTGGAGAGAATGAGATACAACGAAACGGTGAAAGTATATAATGAAGCTATCAGAACCTTCCCGGCTAATTTTGTTGCCAGTATCTTCGGTTTTAAAGAAGCAGCCTTCTTCAAAGTTGAAGAAGTAGCAAAAGCAGCGCCCAAAGTAAAATTCTAGACATTTGTAAAATTTATCATACCGGCTCTATTAAAGCCCTGACCCTTTTTCGGAAAGGGTCAGGGCTTTTTTGCCCATGCTTTTATTGAGCATAGGCCGAATCCGTCTCATTCAATGATCGGCTTTTCCGGTGTCACCCTATATTTTGTTGACTTAACAGGTCCGTGCAAATATACTTTCCCCATGATTGAATTAAACGCTGTTACCAAACGATATGGTTCCCTGGCCGCTGTTGACAATGTTTCTTTTTCCGTCAGGACAGGCGAGTATTTTGCTCTTCTTGGACCCAACGGGGCGGGAAAGACGACAATCGTCAAGATGCTGCTGGATTTCACAAAACCTACATCGGGAAGCTTGTCGGTCAACGGCCTTTCCAGCACGCAGGCCGTAAGCCGAAGCGCCGTCGGCTTCCTGGCTGAAAACCATCATATTCCGCCACATCTTTCCGGATGG
>CAYULE010000002.1:0-41721 GCA_964445385.1 uncultured Smithella sp. | reverse complement strand
GCTGCTTGTCTCTGAAAAATCTGAACAGGTCAAAGTGAATAAACAGATAAACGCCGAGACTGATTAACACAAGGAGCAACAGAACGCGGAGGGTTAAACTTTTGTTTATTTTATCCATGAAGAAGGCTCAATGTTTTTTACTATCGCATAAGGTTACAAAAGTTTTATAGTATTAATGTTTATTCGTCAAACAGTTTCCATCAAGCATTGTAAGCAAAAACATGATCGTAAAATAGTTGACTAAATGAAATCTCTGTGCAAGAAAAATGCATTCTTGGAAAATAACAAACAAATATTGTGTTGGATAAATACCGATTAGGATAGACAGGGGGGGAGAACGACATGTCGAAAGTACCGCAAAAATTGGATAGAAAGAAATCTGAAATTTATAAAAATGCGCCTATTGCCGCGTTTGGCGAGAGAAAACCTGACTTTACCACCATGGGCCGAAAGATAAAAAATCCTCACAAGAAATTTCGTGAGGTTGTTTGCGTGGAAGCCTGCCGGACGCCGTATGGCCGTTCCGGCGGCGCGCTGAAAGACTTTTCCGCCATGGAGCTGGGCGCGCTGGCGATCAAAGAAGTCCTGCGCCGGACCGGGGGCAAGGTGAATCCAGCGGACGTTGATTACATATTCATGGGGCAGGTGGTACCCGCCGGATGCGGTCAAATCCCCGGGCGGCAGGCCACCATTCTGGCAGGTGTGCCGGAATCCGTTCCTTCCATTACCGTCAATAAGGTTTGCTCGTCCGGCATCAAAACGATTGATCTGGCGTTTCAAATGATTCTGCTGGGGCGCGCCGATATCTGTATTGCCGGCGGTCAGGAAAGCATGAGCAATTGCCCGTTTGTGCTGCCCGATATGCGCTGGGGCGCCAGGATGGGTCTGCCCAACGGCCGTGTGGTCGACGCGATGGTGTATGACGGACTCTGGGACGCTTTCTATGATCGTCACATGGCGATTCACGGCTCGGAAGTGGCCGATGAGTTCGGCTTTACAAGGGCCGAGCAGGATGAATGGGCGTTGAATTCTCAGTTAAGCGCCGTCCGGGCCATGAATGAAGGAAAGCTTGATTCCGAAATTTTCCCCGTGGAAGTTAAGCAAGGCAAAAAAGTCATCGTGATGGATAAGGACGAAGGACCAAGGCCGGAGACCACCCTGGAAGGACTGGCCAAGCTCCCGCCGGTTTTTAACCATAAAAGCACCGTAACCGGTGAACCCGGCAGCGTCACCGCCGGAAACGCCCCCGGTGTCAATGACGGCGGTGATGTTTGTCTGCTTATGAGCCGGGAGAAAGCCGATGAACTGGGCCTCAAGCCGATTTTCACCATAGTGGATTATGCCGAAGTATCGCAGCCGACCAAAGATATCGCGACCGTGCCCGGACTGGCCATAAAAAAGATTCTGGAACAAAATGATCTGACGATTGATCAGATGGAGGTCATTGAAATCAACGAAGCCTTCGCCGCAGTGGCGCTGGTGAGTTGCCGTGCCATTCTGGGCATGACGAAAGAAGACATGTTTAAAAAGGTGAATATCAATGGCGGCGCGGTGGCCTATGGTCACCCCATCGGAGCCACCGGAGCCCGGATTGCCATGACGCTGGGGTATGAACTGCAGCGGCGCGGCGGCGGATACGGCGTCTGCGGGATTTGCTCAGGACACGCACAGGGTGACGCAATGCTCATTCGGGTGGATAAATAAAGCTTCCTCCCTTTCGCAACATACGAATATCAATATTTAATTGACATATGATGCCCGATTTCTTATAGGTTAAACATGAAGAAGCCCTATCTTTTTAAACAGTCAAAGAGAATCAAACCATTGCTTAGGATTTGCTTTTTTCTGCTATTGACCGTCACTCTCCTGTCATGCGCGACTCAACGGGAGATTAGAATCCTTCACATCAATGATTTTCATGGATTTGCCACCGCATATAAGCCATACGGTTCTAATGTGCCCCAGGGAGGTCTGGCCTTTCTTGCACAGCGGGCCAAACAGCTTCGGGCTGAAAAACCGACATTATTCCTTGCTGCGGGAGACATGATCCAGGGCAATAATTGGGCGAACCTTTTTCAGGGTAAGTCATCTATTGAAGCGATGAATGCCATGAATTTTGATGCGATGGTCGTAGGTAATCACGAGTTCGATTTCGGACAGGCAATCCTCACGGAGAGGATCGGCGAAGCAAATTTCCCTGTTCTCGGAGCAAACGTTATAGGGCTTGGTACTCTTAAACCTTATATGATTAAGGATGTTGACGGGCTTTCCATTGCGGTCATCGGGATTGTAACCGGTGATACACCGGTTACAACTCACCCTAAAAATGTATCGGGACTGCAATTCCTTCCTCCTGTTGAGATGGTTGAAAAATATGTGCGGGAGCTCAAAGGGAAAACCGATGTTATCGTCGTGCTTTCTCACATAGGATTCAGCGCAGACATTGATCTTGCAAAAAAAGTTGACGGCATCGATGTCATCGTTGGCGGTCACTCACATACGAAAGTCGCAAAGCCGGCGGTTATCGGCAAGACGCATATTGTGCAGGCTTTCGAGCATGGTAAAGTTCTTGGCGTGCTGGATCTCACCGTGAAAAACGGCCGCATCGTGCGAGCCGATGGCCGACTGGATCCTGTAGCGCCAACCGGAAACGAAGACAAAGCCGTGGGGCAGATTGTTGCGAAATACCAGCAGAAGGTCGATGCTGTCATGAACGAGACGGTAGGTGAAACGCCGGCTGATCTTGATGGAGTTAATGTAAGACGGCAGGAAACAAATCTTGGAAATCTTATCACCGATATTATGAGAAAGACATCAGGGGCTGATGCGGCGATCATTAACGGGGGGACGATTCGTACCAGCATCAGGAAGGGCACGGTCAGGGTCAGCGATGTGTACGCGGTTGTTCCTTTTGATAACTATATCGTTGCCATCAAACTGACAGGAAAACAGATTCGTGACACTCTGGAGCATGGTGTTTCGGCGATTGAGGAAGAAGAGGGCAGATTCCCCCAGGTCTCCGGTCTGGTCTTCAGCTATGACCGGCTTGGCCCGAAAGGTTCGAGGGTAAAAGATGTGTATATTGGTGGAAGTCTCCTGGTGGCTGACAAAGACTATACCGTGGCAACCAATGATTTTCTGGCGGCTGGCGGCGATGGTTACAAGGCATTTGGTGATGCGGTGAAGTCATCCAGAGATTATGCCGTTATCGGCGGAGCCATGAAAGGGGATAAGCTGGTATACAGCGACTCCGGAAGGTGGTTGCGGGATGTAGTTATTGACTTCATTAAAGCTCAAAAGACGATTTCACCGAAGGTTGAAGGGCGGATCAGGGAAGTGAAGTAACAGGGTCGGGTCATTGAATCGCATATCTGAAAGGTCAGGACAAACAGGAGCGCACCATGTCAACGCTGCTGACTGACGAGTTCTACATGGGATAGCAAGCGTGCAGAAGAGGATTCCATATGAAAGTATATATCAATGATCAAGAAATTGATCTGATTCCGGGAATGACAGTCAGGCACGCGCTTGTCACCGCACAGTTGATCGACCTGATTAAAGAGGGCAAGAAAGTCTATGACGAAATGGAAAACGAGATAGGCCTTGGCGGCGCCCTGACGGAAGGGGCGAAAATTCAAGTTCGATGACCGTTTTGCGTTGGCGTTATGTTACAATCGGCACACCTCCGTTGATACCCCCTCATTCTGTTTTGCATCGCTAAGATTTTCTTGACATGCAAGTGAGCGTTTCCTATATTGCCACCTGTGGACAGAACGGACCTTAAGGACGGAAACTAATTTCTATGACTGATAATATCGTATTCTCCGGAAGCCTGCTTTTTTTATCTCTTGCCGATGTTTTTCAATTACTCGGTGGTAATAATTGTACCGGAAGACTGAGTTTGCGAAGCAACTATTCAGCAGATACGGCCGTTGTATATTTTGTCGGCGGAAATCCGGTCAATGCTTACTGCGGTAATGTGAAAGGGCTTGAGGCCGTCTATGCTCTGTTTGGATGGACTGATGGAAAATATGATTTTTCCGAAGAGGACTTAACCGGTATCGAAAATAATGTAAAAAAAAGCATGATGGAAGTCGTTCTGGATGCCTCAAGATTGCTGGATGACGGAAAGATAGCCATGGTTGGTCCTGATCATCTCGATCAGCAAGATATGGAAGAAACAGGCTCTGACGACAAAAAAATGGATCCTCTTAAAGGGCCCCCGGTGGATTATTTTTATGTTACAGCAGAATATTCTTACCCTGACGGTGCCGTTATTGTGAAAGAGGGCGAATACGGTAAGTGGTTGTGGGCCATAGCTGATGGCACGGTCAGGATTGTCAGGGAGACATCGAAAGGCGCCATCACCCTGGCCAGGCTTGGCGAAGGATGCTTTTTAGGAACGCTGCGGTCACTGATATACGGTGGTAAATATGAACGAATTGCCACGGCGATTGCAGAAGGTAACGTCCAATTGTGCATCCTGGACGCGGAAACTCTTCATCAGGAATATGAAGCATTGTCCCAGGATTTCAGAAAGATCCTGATCAGCCTGGATAACCGATTGCGGCCGATTAATGATATTGCTGTTCAGGCCTATATCGGGAGGCCGCCAAGAGCATTGCCGGAGGATAAAGTCTTCGATAACAAATTTCAAAATAATACAGATCTCTATATCATCAGAGAAGGGACGGCCGATATTATCGGCAAAGGCCCCAAGGGAGATGTTCATCTTCTGTCCCTGGGTGTCGACGATGTTTTTGGAAAGATCCCTTTTATGGCTTTCGGTCATGAACCGTTATCCGCATCCGTTATGATATCCGACCCTTTTGAGGCGGATATTCTTGACAGCCGGGCGCTTCAGCAGGAATATGACCGCCTTTCTCACATGTTCAGAAATTTTGTTTTCGGTACAGCTACCAATATATCCATGACAACGAAGCTATTCTATCAATTACTGGGCAATATCTAGCAGTCTCTGCGCCTTTGGCTCAGTCAGGACGTGTAACAGAGTTGCATAGATGATTTGATGATAAAGATTCCGCAAGAAGGTCAGATAGAATTAAAGATCATGATTTGGGAAAGGGAGGAGATCTGTGAAAATAAATAAAACAGCAATGGCCTGGATGATCAGAGGAATGATGTTTCTGATCGTCGGGTTATTTAGCGCCACGCTATTGATTGGTTCTATATCCATAGTTCATGCTGGGGTTAAAGAGGGATTAGTCGCTTATGGGAAAAAGGATTATAAAAAAGCATTTCTGGAATTTAGAACAGCTGCCGAGCAGGGCAACGCTCAGGCGCAGACGGTTCTGGGGATGATGTATGCCGAAGGTCGAGGCGTTGCGAAGAACGATGTGGAGGCGATTAAGTGGATTGGCAAAGCCGCCGGACAAGGCAACCATGATGCACAATTCAACCTGGCAGTGATGTACGAGGAAGGCCGGGGCGTCGCGAAGAACGATGTGGAGGCGGTAAAGTGGTATCTCAAGGCCGCCGAACAGGGCAATGCTCAGGCGCAGTCCAACCTGGGGCTGATGTATGATAATGGTCGAGGAATTGAAAAAGACGATCAGGAGGCGGTAAAGTGGTATCTCAAGGCCGCCGAACAAGATAATGCTGTTGCACAGACCGCTCTGGGGATCATGTACGAAAATGGTCGAGGCGTTGCAAAAGATGATCGGGAAGCCGTAAAGTGGTATCTCAAGGCGGCCACGCAAGGTTACGCGCAGGCACAAAGCAATTTAGGGTTTATGTGCTTAATGGGCAAAGGCGTTGCAAAAGACGATCAGGAGGCCGTGAAGTGGCTTCGCAAAGCTGCCGATCAGGGCAACGTTCAGGCGCAGCAAACTTTAGAGAGGATGAACGCTAAATAAAAAACCATAATTATTATTTTTGTGAAGAAGCTGATGATATGACCAAGCCGATTCTATTGATTGACAACATACTGATTTTCGAGTATTAATTAACCACTGGTAGAAATTGTGCTTTAATCTAATGAAGAAGAATTAAAGGAGGATTTGCGATGAAGAAGATATTATCCGTCATTCTGGTCGTCATGTTTATATTTGCTTTCACCTGTACTGTTATGGCACAGACAAAGACGCAATCTTATCCGGCCGCAACGTATGAACAGCCGTCGGTTGGAGAAAAAGTTGTTGATGCCCTGCTTGTAAGACCCCCTTGCGCAATTGGTGCCTTCCTTTCTACAGGGGTCTATCTGGTCATCGCTCTTCCTGTCCATATCATTGGCGTATCCGATATCGTGGCGAGGGCTATGGTAGAGGCGCCCTGGCGGTTCACACATTACAGGTATCTGGGCGAATACGATCATTATATTGACGAAAAGCCCATGATGGGAGCCTGGGAGGATGGGTTTTAATCTCTCTTTTTAGTATCAGGTGTAACGTTAAGAATCAAACGGCCTGGGCGGGTGTGAAAACATCCGCCTTTTTTTATGGGCAGAAGGAGAAACAATAAATCACCCTTCCGGTATTGCCGTCTTGACAGCACGATCTTTCTCATGGTTTACATAAGTGCCTTTGCGATTGCATGGGTCATTGAGGTTATGTTGATTACCCTGTTTACTATTTTTACTTCCTCTTTTGTCATCGCTCTGTCCGGCGCGATGATGCCGGGACCGCTGTTGACCGTGACAATCAGCGAAAGCTCACGGCGTGGCTTCATTGCCGGTCCGTTGATGATCGGCGGACACGCCATCCTGGAACTGGGACTTGTCATTGTCCTTTTAATGGGACTTGCGCCATTTTTTCAACTGCCGGTGGTTTTTGTTGTTACCGCTCTTGCCGGATCCGCTATTCTTTTGTGGATGGCCTTCGGGATGTTCCGGACGCTGCCAACGCTTCGCCTGTCTTTGGAGGATAACACAAAGCGGCTGAATCATCCGGTGATCAGCGGCATCATCATGAGCGTCTCCAATCCTTACTGGATCATCTGGTGGGCAACCATCGGCCTGGGATATATTCTCTATTCGCAGCAGTTTGGTTTTTGGGGAATCGTCTTTTTCTTCGTTGGACATATTTTGGCGGATCTGGTGTGGTATTCACTGATCGCCGCCGCAGTTGCCGGAGGGAAACATTTCCTGACCGATCGTCTCTATCGAGGCCTCATTGCTGTCTGCGCGGTCTTTCTGGTTTTGTTTGCCGGTTATTTTGTTTATGCCGGATTCGAAAAGCTTCAAACCATCATCTCATAGTCTTATAAAATGCTTTTCCGGATCGGAATTTTTATGGATATTTCTCCTGATCTATAATGTTTTTCAATATTCAGTTTTACGCATTTTTCGTCGGGATATTTGTTTGGCCGTCCCAGGCGGACACCCGGTTTCGTCCGGAGGTAATGGACGTGTCAACACCCAGGCTTACTGTGACGTGAGGAGCCGCCTGAGATTTCCCATGAGCTATGGCCAGCCGTTCGATGGCATTTTCCAGATCGGTTCTGATTGGTTTCTGAGCCAGTTTTGCGTTATATAATTCTTCCTGAAACCGCAAACAGCTTTCAGGGGTTTCTTCAGAAGGCAGTGGTTTATCCGGCTCATTGTTGGTCGTCGTAGTGCCACAGGGGCCCATCAAGAAATAATTGCCGCTCTATCCCGTTGAATCTGAATGGTGTATATGGGGACAATTTCTATCATCATCGCGCAAAAATTTAAACAAACCATTGCGCTTCCTGATCTTCCGGCAGCAATTCAAAGCATGCTTTAACTTCTTTAGGGATGGACCGCAGAGAGCCTGTCCGAGCATCCACAAAAACCCAATCCGTCTCTCCTTCAGCCAGCAGAGCTTCGTCCACGGGACGACATATCCGGTATTTGCGCAGCGACAACACACGACGATAGTTGGACACCCAGGTTATGACCACAACATGATCGCCGGCAAAAGCGGGTTTTAAGTATTCAATTTTGTGTGTTCGTACCACCCAGGTGGCGCCGGCGGCGTTGGTTGCCTGCGTGCAGCCGGATGTTTCAGAGTGCTTCATCGCAGCATCCTGCATCCAGCGAAGATATTCAACATTGTTGACGTGCCCGTTTTGATCTTCTGCTTCTTTCGGGACTATTAATTCATAACGATAAATTTGCGACATGAGACCTCTTCACATTTACATGAATTTTTTTAAATTTTTGTTTGGCGGCGAAGTATAAAGCTTAGACATGGCTCTGTCAACAGGAACGGTAGGTTACTTTCCACATCGTTCGCTTGGGCAAATTTATTCATGAGGAACCAGGGGGAAGAAAAACCGGTTGCCGCTTAAAATCCCCTTGACATAAATCATTAAATTTTTCATATATCCCAAGCACAAAAAGCAATGCATTTATCAATACGTTTTTTTATAACTGGAGGGAAAATGATGACGCTTAGAAGAAAGTGGTTGTTCGCGGTTTTGGCCCTGCCGATTGCTTTTATGTTCCTGTTGCCTGGCGTGGTCTGGGGAGGGCTGTGGGTAGGCGTAGAAGCCGGCCCGACGTATCACTCCAATGTCGATGTTGTGGAAGGGGCATACTGGGCACAGGAGAAGACCTATGAGAATGTCAAGTTTGATGTCAATTTTCTAGGTGGTTTGACGGTAGGCTATGATTTCACCAACGAAGGGTTCGGGGGTCGCGCCTGGCCGTCCTGGATGAAATATTTCAGTCTGGCCCTGGATGCGACTTATGAGGATGTCAGTTTCGGCCACCAATGGGTGACGGTGGCAGTGCAGGGAAACAATAATGTACCCTTCCGCAAGGTTCAAGGCATTACCCGCAGTTGCTCTGTCAGCATGTTCACGATTACTCCCATGATTATCGGAAAATATGGATTCTTCTCCAGTGAGGAGATACCGTTTGGGCGTTTACAGCCTTATCTGGGTTTCGGGCCGGGACTCGTCATCAGCAACCCGAAGGTCAATGGTTTGACCGACGAGGAAAGAAACAAAGTGGATCTGTCTCTGATGGCGGAAGGTGGCCTGCGTTTCATGTTGTTGCGGAATGTCTCATTGGATGCGGCATTGCGCTATCGCACAATACCTACCAAATTCGGCAACAGTTTCCACTCCCCGGGTGATGATGCCAAAGTTAACATTGACTGGTATCCTGATTTATTTACCGCGATGCTTCGATTATCCTACCATTTTTAGGATTGAAGAAGTTTCCCGCTAGATTTTGTAAAAAAACATGATCCGGCTATAGAAAACCGGTCCGTGTCAACAGGCAAAATGTGAGATCGTTGCCTTCTTTGGACTTGATCGCGGCATTGAATGAGTGCGAGAGAATCTTTTTTTGGTTCATTATTAACATCGAATACCACTAAACGTAATGATGGAATGCAGGGCGAATTGCTTCGCGCCGGAATAAACGATAATGGTCGTCAACCTGAGTCTTGGAGACTTCTTGACGGGTGACCTGATCAATATGCGCTGTCTAAAACATTTTTGATTTCTTGCAAAAGATCAAAAATTCTGTTAGCTTAATGATATTATTTTGATGTTTTCTTCTGAAGGCGACAAATTGTCTTCCTGAAAACTCACGCAAAATAAATAGATTCATGAAGTACGCACCTGATGTTTTTTCCAGAACAGTCCCTTCACAGGGGAACATTTATTGATGAGGTTGAAGTCTACAAGTTAATAAAAAAGGGGGAGACGTATGAGGAAAAGCAAAAGTTTAATTTTTCTTACAGCAATGATTCTAATGTTTATCTGGGCGGCAGTTGCCGGGGCGGAAGAAATTGTCATTGGTTATAGCGGACCATTGAGTGGACCGGCTGCGGAATACGGAATGGATTGCATGAGCGGCGTTGAGCTGGCTGTCAATGAAATCAATGCCAAGGGCGGTATTACGGTACAAGGCCGGAACTATACTTTTCGGCTCATCAAGAAAGATGACCATGCCAATCCGAAAGAGGCGGTCATGATCGCCCAACAGTTGCGTAATGAACATAAAGCAATCGCCATATACAATCCTGTATTCAACACCATTGCAGCTATGATGAAGATCAACGAAGAAAAGAAAAAAGAATTTATAATCATGGCTTATACAAGCGTGCCTGTCGTCACGGAAATGGGCAATAAATTGGTTATCGGCGCGACAATGCCTTTTACACTTCTTGCTAAAGTCGAAGCGGATCTGGCCTGGGAAAGAGGCTGGCGAAAAGGGGCTATGGTGGTCGCAGCCGGCCCTTATGGTGAAGCATGGCGTAAAGCTTTTGGCGCGATCTGGCTTAAAAAGGGCGGTGTCATTACCGCGGACAAACCGGCAAATTACTACACCAGAACGGATTTCGCCGCGCCGCTGGCTCAAGCCATGGCCACTAATCCCGATTTTTTACTCATTGGCGGTCCTTCAGCCACCACGGCGCTGATTGTTGAACAGGCGCGGGCAAAAGGGTTCGAGGGTGGCTTTGTGATGATTGATCAGGCTAAAATGGATGCTATTTACCAGGTTATGGAAAAACCCCTGGGCCTGGAGGGAACCATCGGCCTGGCCATGATCAAGGACATATCGATGCCGGCCAGTGCGGTTTTTGCCGAGACTTACAAGGCAAACTATAAGCGGCCATTGGCCTGGGAAAGCGCTGCTAATTATACATCCATGTATGCTCTGGCGAAGGCAATTGCCGCCGCCAACACCGTCAATGATGCCAGGGCTATCCGTGCAGCCTTTCCCAAGGTATTTCCCCTGCTCGGTGATAAGTATCCTATGGAAATTTTCGGTATTACACCCAACGGACTTGTGCTGGCTCCAACGGTTGTTCAAACCATGAAGCACGGGAAATTTACAAAACCAAAAATATTTATCTGGTGGGCAAGGACTCAAAAAGAATTCGATAAGGTAAAGAAAGCATCCTATATGAACCCTCCTCCGGAATGGAAGCCAATACAATAATAGAAATTTGAAAGCAGGCTCATAGAAAACCCGCACTTGATTGGAAAGTGCGGGTTTTTTTATTCAGAGGGGGCATGGAGGCCAGGAGTGACACATTTGATGTTTTCGAGGTACTCAGTCCAGGTAATGTCATGCCAGATGCCGTAATCCTTTCGTCTCATGGCAATCCGGTTCGGCTGTTTTTCCACCAGGTTCAGTGCCTGTGATTGTCTGGTGTGAATCGTGCTTATTTAATTCCTGCTTGAGGGATGAATCATAAAAAAAGGCCACCGGCAACCCCGGTGACCTTTTGGGTTTAGCCTTTACAAATACAGCGCATCAATCATGTCCGAATATTTCTTTAAAACTTCACGGCGTTTAAGCTTCAGTGTCGGGGTAAGCATCCCATTTTCAGTTGTGAACCCTTCACTTAAAAGTAATATCTTTTTCGGAAGCTCATAACTGGCAAAGGTGTTTTTCAGATGATTGTGGATCTCTTCTTCATACATCTTAATAACCGCCGGATGTTGAACAAACTCATTTTTATCGATAGGCAGCCCCTTTTCTTTAGCAATCTTCTCCATGACAAGAAAATCAGGCACGATGACACAAACCGTATAAGGTTTGTTCAGCCCGAAGATCATGGCGTGCTCAACACTGGGAAGTAATTTAACATGCCCTTCTATGGCTGAAGGATAAACAAATTTCCCGTTTTCAAGCTTGAACTGTTCCTTGATACGACCGGTGATATAAAGGTATCCATCCTTGTCAACAAAGGCCCTGTCGCCGGTTCTCAAACCGCCGTCATGGGTCATTGTTGCCTTTGTTTCTTCCGGCTTGTTGTGATAACCCTGCATGACATTCGGACCATAAACGATAAGCTCTCCCTCGGCCGAATCATCATTCATACCGGTCCTGTCAATAACAAGCCTGACTTTGTCAATCGCTTTGCCGCAGCTCCCGATCTTGTATTCGACAGGGGTATTGACTGTTCCCGCAGGTGAAATTTCTGTCATGCCCCACGCCTCATAAACAGGGGCGCCTATATCAAACATGAATTGGGCTATATGTGCGCTTAGCGCTGCGCTAGAGCTGATCGAAAGCTGAAGATTTCCACCGAAGAGCGCCCTCAATTTGCTGTAAACAATTTTATCGACAAGTGCCAGTTTCAGAGAGTTCATCAGGCTTGCTTTGCCCTGCTTCGTCCATTCACGCTTCTTTTTGTTTTCCTCCGTCCCCATCTCAAACAGTTTCTGGGCGAGGCCGCCCTTATCGCGAATTTTCATCAGAATGCCATCATAGACTCTGTTGAATACACGCGGCACGGCAACAAGCATGGTCGGTTTAACCAGCTGAAGGTCGCCAACGATCGTTGCAGGACTCTCTGCAAAGCCCGTGCTTCCGCCAAGCTTCAAGAGGGTGTTGAGCTCGGCCGTCTGTCCGTATGAATGCGCCCAGGGGAGGAACGACAGTGTTCTTGTTTTATCATCCAGCATGTAAAATGATTTAACCAGGGCATGGACCTGGCTGGAGAAGTTTCCATGGGAAAGCAATACCCCTTTGGGATCGCCTGTTGTACCGGATGTATAGATTAATCCTGCGATATCGCCTGCCGTTGGTCTTATTGCGGGAATGATTTTTTTTAAGCCATTATTCATGAGTTCCTGGTAGCTGTTTGGACCTTTTTCATCAATGATGAGGATGTGCTTTAAAGAATCAATTTCATTCATCCAGGTCAGTGCTTTTTCATAATATTCTCTTCTGGAGACAAACAGCACCTTCACGCCACTGTCTTTGATGATATATTTCTGAACCTTTTCAAGCTCTGCTTCGTACATGGGTACAAACAGCGCCCCCACGCCATATGAGGCATAACAGCAGACGGCCCATTCGGTACGGTTGCTGGCGATGATGCCCACCGCATCGCCCTTTTTAATTCCAAGACCTACAAGCCCGCTTCTTACGCCGTCAACCATATGGTTGACATCCGAATAGGTTACCCATTCGTAAATACCACTACGGTTCTTTGTTCCGAAAAGGATGTTTTTCGCATATTTTTTTACACTGTCTTCAAAAATCTCAACAAGATTATCCGGCTTATCTAATTCGTACATTTTCCCCCTCCTCTATAAGATTGATTTATTTTATATAGATCGTTATTATTCAGCCTTGCTATACTGATATCGACGAATGGCGGGCATGTAACTATTACTAAAGGGGTATCGTACAAAGAAATCGCCGTATCAAAAAAAGAAAGCAAGTTTAAATCTGAGATAGGTTATATAAAAGCTTTCAATCCGTAATCATCAACAGTCTGACTTTTCGAAATTATTGGTTTGAAGATACCGTTCTTATCAACGCAGGTATCAATGCTTCTATATATTGAGGGTCTTCGTGGTCAATGGCGGCGATAATGTGATTGTTGAGCTGCATTTTTATTTCTCTAAAGATGCCGCGTTTCTTTTTGAATGTCTTCGCAAAAGCAATGGATTCCCTAAGGACAGTCTCGGCATTTTCACAAGCCTTCAGGATCACCTGATGCTCTTCCAGTTCTTTCGCGTTGTAGCGCTTTCCGGTCAGAACCGCTTCTTGCAGCTTGTAATAAGGGAAGGCCTTTTTCATGATTTCCAGAATGCCCGGCCAGTAGGAAATGTTGATATCCACTCCGGGAAAAAAGAAGTAGCCCTTGTCCGCCTTCATCAACCGATAATCACAACAACAGGCCAGGATGCCTCCGTTTCCTACGGCATGACCGTTGATCGATGCGATGACAGGCATGGGGAAAAGAAGAATTTTTTTGAACATAACATTCAAACTATAGAGGAATGCCTTGATGGTCTGGAATTCTCTGTTTTCCTGAGCATTCATGATCCAGGGCAGGTCGATGCCCTGGGACCAACTCTTCTCATCGCTGGAGGTTATGACGACGGCAGAAATAGACTCGTCTTTCTCAATCTCAGAGAAGGAATCAAGGATTGCCCTGATAAACGGAGGATTGTGCCTGTTCTCCCCGTTGTTCAAGGTGATCATAGCGATTGTATCCTCTTTTTTCCATTCTATGATCATTCCTGATGCACCGATCCCTGTTTATCATCCATCCAAGAAAGCCGACAGTCTCAATTTGACATCAGTAACTCCGGTATATCCACGATTCTGGCTCGCAGGTACTCGCCCAGGGTCTTGGCCTGGCCATCCAGCCTGAGTGACGCGGCAACGCCTTCGCCAAGGATTCCCCGGATATAGAAATTCACAGCCAGCAGGTTGGGCAGCTCATAACGCTCCATTTCATAGCCCTTCAGATCCTTAAGCAGTTCTTTGAGCTTCTCAGTCGTTAAATATTCGCGGAGAAAAGCGAAGGCCTCCGGCGTTTTGGCCCATATCCCAAGATTTGCGTTCCCCCCTTTATCGCCGGAACGGGTCGCATATAAGCGGCCTAAGGGCAGCCGGTTTGTCTTGCCGCGCGGCGCAGAAGGCAGGTCGATACTCAGTGGTTTCGGCGGAATAAACCCTTCCACGGGGGAGGCGGATTCAATGATAAATTCCTTTCCGTCCATGGTAACTTTCTGATGGATGTGACGGCTGGAAACGAGAGCCGGCCAATACATAATGGCGGGAGATCCCTTCGATGGCGGCGCCGTGCCGGTAAAGCCGGGAATGTTTGCCAGGGCCAGCTCAACGATCTGAGATGAAACCCGGGCAACTTTCTTCTGATCGGGATCAATGACGGTAATGCGCAGGTAGGCGAAGGCCTCCTCATTGGTGGCCGGATCAATCTTATCGGATCGGATGAGCTGGACTTCGACCTGCTGATACTGGTCCTTGCCGCCCAGAGCGTCGAAAAGGGTATCTTCGAGAATCCGGGCCTTTTTCTCAATATCGAGGCCGGTGAGAAGGATCGTCATGGCATTACGAAAACCGCCCAGCGTATTTATACAAACCTTGGCAGTGGCCGTTGGCGGCTCACCCCGAACACTGTCGACTTTGACCCGGTCGGGTGCCTCCCCTGAGATCCTGATCGTATCAAAGCGGGCTATTACATCCGGGGTCAGATAGCTTGGAGAGCTGATCTCATAAAGGAGCTGCGCCTTGACTGTATCCACTGAAACAAGCCCGCCCGTGCCGGGATGTTTTGTAATCACGAAAGAACCGTCTTCGGCAATTTCGGCAACAGGAAACCCGACATTTTTAAAACTGGGCACTTCTTCGATAAAAGAATAATTCCCGCCTGTCGCCTGGGTGCCGCATTCGATAATATGCCCTGCCGTTGTGGCGCCGGCCAGTTTGTCCCATTCATTTTGCTTCCAGCCGTGCCACCAGGCCGCGGGCCCAACCACAATGGAAGCATCAGCAATCCGGCCGCCCACGACGATATCGGCGCCCTGCGCAAGGGCGTTGACGATGCCCCAGCACCCTAGGTAGGCATTGGCTGAGATCGTAATCGCTTTGGAATCCTTCAAGGCAATTCCCTTGTCCATATGAATAAAAGGCTCCCCGGCCGCCTGGAGATCCGCCAGACGCCCCATGAGATCGTCTCCTTCGATACAGGCGATCCTGGGATGCAGCCCCAGTTTTTCAGCGATCCGTTCCAATTCCGCGGCTAATGCTTTTGGATTCAGTCCCCCCGCATTGGACACGACGCGGATCTTTCGGTCGAGGCATTCTCCCATGATTTGTTCCATCTGTTTGAGAAATGTGGATACATAACCGCCGTTCGGATCTTTGCTCTTGGCCCGAAAGAGAATCGCCATGGTCAGTTCCGCCAGATAATCACCGGTGAGGAAATCAATAGACCCTCCCTGAACCATTTCTCTGGCCGCGCTGAAACGATCCCCGAAAAAGCCGCTGCAGTTGGCAATGATGACTTTATTACTTTTGTGATGGTTGTTTGTTTCCATGTTTCTTTCCTTTTATCTTCCTGTAAATTTCGGCTTCCTTTTTTCAATAAAGGCCGTGATACCTTCCCGGGCGTCCTCTGTTGAGGCTACGGCTAAGAACTTCATGGCGAGGTTATCCAGTGCTTCTTCCAGAGACATTTCGGCGGATTCCTGGAAGGCTTGTTTACCAAGCTTGATTCCAATCGGGCTTTTAGCAGCCAGATTCTGCAAAATGGTATTTACCTCTCCATCCAACTTGTCAACAGGCACCACACGGGTAATCAAACCCATGTCCAGTGCCGCCTGAGCGTCCAGGCGCTCTCCCAGGAGAATCATCTCCATGGCTTTCTTTCTGGGAACATTCCGGAAGATGAGGGCTCCGATCATCATAGGCCATAGTCCGACATTAACCTCGGGGGTGCCGAACCGGGAATCCTCACTGGCGACAACAATATCGCAGGCCAGCATGAAGCCCATGCCGCCGGCCAGACAGAAACCCTTGACCCGGGCCATGGTGGGTTTAGGAAATGTAGCCAGGCGCTTGAGCAGCCGGGCGTAATCCTCGAAGGCTTTCTTCCCTTCTGCCGAAACGCCGTCTCCCAATTGAGCTCCTGTGCAAAAGGCCTTTTCCCCCGCCCCGGTAATCAACACAGCCCGCACGGCTTGATCAGCCTCGGCCCTGTCCAGATAGGAGAGGAAAAGGGCGACGGCTTCCGCGGTAATGGTATTTCTTTGTTCGTCGCGGTTGATGGTAATGTGGGCCGCATGGTTTTCCAGACGATAGAGTACATGGTCTTGAGTCATCTCTTCAGGCATCTCTTGGGTCTCCCTTCATGAAACAAGGACTCGATCTTATTCCTGAGACATTTCAGTTTCTTCTTTTTCGATATCGACAAGGATCTGGCCGGGCATGACCTTATCTCCCACGGCAATATTGATTTTCAAAACCTTTCCTTTGAATGGTGCGCAAAGAGTAGTCAACATCTTCATGGCCGTTACGACAACGACACTCTGACCCTTTTCTACACAATCGCCCTCGGCTACCATAATACGCTCCACGACTGACGGCATGGGCGGTGTGACCTCCTGGGGGAGATCCTTTTGACTCCGCCTTCTCGTGCTGCTCCGGGCAAGAATGTCTGCGTCCTGAACCAGATAGGTCGTGCCATTCATGTTGATAAGCTTGCCATCGTCACTGCCAGCCACATAGATGCTTCGGCCGATACCTTCAACCTCAATGTGGATCTGGTTTTCCGAAATAATCTGGTGGCGGGCGGTGAAACTCTTCTCACCAATCCTGGCCAGAAATGTTCCGTCATCTCTGAGGTCGGCTTCCACCGGAAGTGTCTGGTTACCAATTTTCAGGTTATAGTGCATTTCGTATCTCCGCTATTGTTCCTGCATTCAATTATGGCCGGAAATTTCCCAGCGTCTGCCACGGCGAATGGGCTTCACGATCCGTGAGAGTGAAGTCGCCCTTTGTTCTGCGGTTGGCCAGATCATCAACAATATAGGCCAGACAGGCCAGGTCAACGCCTTCCATGGCGGGATGCCAGTCGGCAAAATGCGTGTCGATGAAGTCCGTGAAGGTTTCTCCCTTGATGAACGCCTCTGATAACAGGATATCTATCAGGAAGGGGATGGGCGTCAGAACACCAAGGACCACATAGTCCTTCAATGCCTTGATCATCCTGCCGATGCACTCCTGTCTATTTTCCGCATGGGTGATCAGCTTCGACAGGATAGGGTCGTACTCCATCGGGACGGTGTAGCCGGAATAAACACCGCCGTCATTCCGGATGCCTGGCCCCCGGGGTTCCAAGACGAAATGGATTTTCCCCGGCGATGGCAGAAAGCCGCTCAGAGGATCTTCGGCATAAATTCGGCATTCCATGGCATGCCCCCGGCCGATGATATCGTCCTGGGTAAGTTTCAGGGGGTTGCCGGCAGCAATTTCGATCTGTTGACGCACCAGATCGATGCCGGTGATCATTTCCGTAATGGGATGTTCCACCTGCAAGCGGGTGTTGACTTCCAGAAAATAGAAATTCCCTGTCTCATCCAGTAAAAACTCCACCGTCCCCGCGTTAACATAGCCTGCGGCTTTGGCGGCGGCCACCGCCGCTTCTCCCATGACCTTCCGGAGTGACGGCGTCAGGACAGGAGACGGCGTTTCCTCGATAATCTTCTGGTGACGCCTCTGGATGGAGCACTCCCGTTCCAGAAGATGGATCATGTTGCCCTGCCCATCGGCGAGGATCTGGAATTCGATATGGCGCGACTTTTCGAAATATTTTTCCAGATAGATGTCTCCATTTCCGAAGGCGCTTCTGGCTTCGCTTACGGCTGAAATGGCGGCCTCCCGGAATTCCTTCGGCGATCGTACAATCCGCATTCCTTTGCCGCCTCCGCCGGCCGCTGCCTTGATGATGACCGGATATCCGATCCGCTCCGCTTCACGAGCCAGAATATCCGGTTTCGCTTCCGCTGCCATCATGCCCGGAATGACAGGGACGTGGCTTTCCATCATAATGCGCCGTGCCACGGTCTTATTTCCCAGATCGCGGATTGCCTGTGAATGGGGACCGATGAAAACCAGGCCTTCTCGTTCGCAGCGCTCGGCAAAAGCGGGGTTCTCCGCCAGGAACCCATAGCCCGGATGAATGGCCTGAGCCCCGGTCTGTCTGGCTGCAGCAATGATCTTATCCATGTTGAGATAGCTTTCCGCCGGACTTGAAGGTCCAAGACAGACAGCCTGGTCAGCCTCAAGAACATGAAGGGCGGCCCGGTCGGCTTCGGAATAGACGGCAACCGTCTTGATGCCCATTTCCCGGCAGGTGGCGATAATGCGGACGACGATTTCGCCTCGGTTGGCGATAAGTATCTTATCAAACATGTTATACCCCCCTACATCCTGAAGATGCCGAATCCTGTCACATCATCGCGGATGGGCGCATTCAGCGCGGCGGAAATAGCCAACCCCAGGATATTACGCGTATCAGCCGGGTCGATGATGCCGTCATCCCAGATGTTGGTTGTGCTGTAATAGGCATCTCCCTCCTTCTTGGCCGCTTCTGCGATTGGAACACGGATGGATGCCTCTTCCTGTGCTGTCATAGGCGGCAAGCCGGCTTTGGCGTTCTGGTCGTTCTTCAGGGTAATCAGCACGCCGGCGGCCTGTTCGCCACCCATAACGCCAATCTGGGCGTTGGGCCACATCCACAGAAAGCGCGGCGAATAAGCCCGGCCGCACATTCCATAGTTGCCCGCCCCGAAAGATGCTCCGATAATGACCGTAAATTTCGGCACAGTACAGGTGGAGACGGCATTGACCATCTTATGGCCGTCCTTCGTGATGCCCAGCCGCTCATACTGCCTGCCGATAATATAGCCGTTAATGTTCTGCAAAAAGACAAGGGGGATTTTGCGCCGGTCGCAGATCTGGATGAACTGGGTGGCTTTCAGGGAGCTGTCTGAGAACAAAATCCCGTTATTTCCCAGTATTCCGACAGGATAGCCGTGAATGTAGGCAAATCCGCAAACAAGCGTTGGTCCATAGAGCTCCTTGAACTCTAAAAATTCACTGCCATCGACAATGCGCGCGATGACCTCCCGGCAGTCATAGGGTATCTTCAGATCTTCACTTGCTATCCCATAGATTTCCCTGGGATCGTAGGCAGGTGGTTTGGGCTCACGCAGGGTTAGTTTTGCCTTCTCATTTTTCGGCAGCGTTTCGACAATCTTGCGAACGATGGAAATGGCGTGAGCGTCATCTTCTGCGAAATAGTCCGAAACACCTGATTCAATACAATGCACTTCAGCACCGCCGAGCTGATCAGCCGTCACTTCTTCTCCCGTTGCCGCTTTCACAAGGGGAGGTCCGCCAAGGAAGATGGCGCCCGTGCCCTTCACGTGCACCACCTCGTCTGACATGGCAGGGACATAGGCGCCCCCTGCCGTACAGAGACCCATCACCGCCGTTATTTGGGGGATTCCCATTTTGGAGATGACAGCCTGATTGTAAAAGATCCTGCCGCCATCATCGATGTCCGGGAATATTTCCGATTGCAGAGGCAGGTATGCCCCGGCGGAGTCCAGAAGATTGATCATCGGGAGGCGGTTTTCCATGCAGATCGTCTGACATCGCAGGTTCTTCTTGACTCCCATGGGATAGACGGCGCCGCCCTTAATCGTGGCATCACTAGCCACAACTAAAACCTCACGGCCTCCTACGATACCGATACCGGCAACCAGACCGGCAGCGTGAACCTTCCCGTCATACATACCTCTGGCCGCAAGCGGGGCAATTTCCAGAAACGGCGTATTCCTGTCGAGGAGCAGATCAAGCTTCTTGCGCACGGGCATTTTACCCTGAGCAGCCAAACGGTCGATGTCTTTCTGAGGTCTCTCATCCCTGGCTTTTTTTAATTCTTTTTTGAGGTCCGCCACCAGGGATTCCATAACCTCATATTTTTTCTTGTACTCCCCGGAGTTGGTATCAACTTTTGATTCTATGATATCCATCATATTTCACCTTTTTTTACTCACCCATTCGTTTTCATCACCGGCAACCGCATCTATTCGGTATCATCCATCTGATTGAAGGCCGTGATCATTCCCTATGCCGGCAGAAACCTGTCCAATTCTCTACGGGCAATCATAGAACGTTGAATTTCCGATGTGCCCTCACAGATTTCTCCGAATCTGGCATCACGGTAGAACCTTTCAATATCACTACCTGCGACATAGCCGTGACCGGCAAAGATCTGCATGCCCCAGTTAACAATCTTTGTTACCGCTTCACTGGCAAAGAGTTTTGCGCTTGCGGCCAGAACATCGGCGTCGTTATCGCCGGTATTGATTGCCCATGCCGCCTTTAAGGCGAGCATGCGCCCCAGATCGTTGATCGTGAACATGTCTGCCAGCCTGAAACCGACATCCTGATACAATCCGATCGGCTTGCCGAACGATTTCCGTTCCTTCGCATGTTTAACTGAAATTTCCGTGCAGGCATTCCCAATACCCACGCACAGCGCCGCGATGCCCACTTTGCCCATGGTAAGAATTCGGCTGATTTGTTCATAGCCTTTTCCTGGTGTAGCCCCCAAAATATCAGCAGCACAATTGTTCATAGAGATGGCCGCCATAGGAACTCCCCGCAAGCCCATGGTCTCTATCGGTTCTCCGATCCTTAAACCTTCTGCATCTTTATCGCAGATGAAGATACTCATGCCGCTCTCAGCGCCGGCATCTTTTTCACTATAGGCAAGGACGAGAAATACATCTGCGATCGGGGCATTTACCACAACATTCTTGGCGCCATTGAGCAGCCACGCTTCACCATCCTTGTGTGCGACGGTCGTGATCGCTGCCATATCCGAGCCGGCCTGTTCTTCGGAATAGGCAAACGCACCCACTTGTTCGGCCTTCATCAGGGCGGGGATATACTGTTGCTTCTGCTGGTGCGTGCCAAACAGTCTTAATGCGCCGGCGCACAGGAAGGCGCTCGCACGGGCGCTCAGGAATGTCGCCGGACAAGCCTTTGCAATCTCCTCGCCGGCAAGATAAACGGCGATCAGGTCGATGACGTCGCCGCTATATCCCGGTTCCAGGCATCCTCCCCGTGAAAGTATCTTCAAGTTTTCCTTCATATGTGTGCATGCTTCCAGGCGTGAACTGTGGTCGAGCATCTTAGCCCTGGGTGCTATCTCGGTCTTGCAGAAAGCAGCCAGATCCTGTTGCATTTTTGCTTCTTGTGGAGAAAGTTGATAGTCCATTCGGTTACCCCCTCAGAATTACATCATCATTATCCTGGATACGATCATGCGCATGATATCCGATGTGCCCCCGCCGATAGCTGCCAGTTTTGAATCACGGAAATTTCTTTCTACGGAGTACTCATGCATAAACCCATAACCACCGAAGATCTGTACAGCCTCCGATGCCATCTCGAATCCTCTGTCACCGGCATATACTTTACTGACCGCCGCCTGCAGAGGGTTCAGCATCTGACCATTGTCCTTGGCGGAGGCAACCCGATAAATAGCGAGCCTGACCGCTTCGACAAAGACCTTCATATCGGCAATCCGATGTTGAATAGCCTGAAAATTCCTGATGGGGCGTCCGAACTGATAACGCTCATTGGCATAACGGGCGCAAGAATCGAGATTATTGAGGACCGCGCCAAGCATTGGAGACAGCAGGGTGCAGCGGTCCCATTCGACACCGCTCAGCGCGATAAGCCAGCCCTGTCCTTCGCCTGCCAGAATGTTTTGCTCCGGGACTTCACAGTCTTCGAGAAACACCTCTGATGTGGCTGAACACTTGCACCCCAGCTTGTGGAAGGGCTTGCCGGTTGAGAGCCCGGGGGTGCCTTTTTCGATGATGAAGGCGGTAATCCCCTCGTGCTTTTTGGCTTTGTTGACATTGGCAAACACAACAAAAACATCGGCAACCGGGGCATTGGTAATGAAGGTCTTGGACCCATTGAGAACATAACGGTCACCCCTCTTCACCGCTGTGGTCGAAATGGAGGCGGCATCGGATCCGGACCCCGGCTCGGTGAGGCCCATGCATCCGATCCATTCGCCCGAGGCAAGCTTCGGCACATATTTCCGTTTCTGATCTTCGGTGCCGAAGGCAAAGATGTTATAGGCGCACAGATAAGTGTGGGCGCCCCAGGCAAGCAAACTGCCGCCATCCACACCCGCATGCCCCAGGGCCTCCCCGGCCAGGCAACAGGTTTGGATGTCAGCCCCCGATCCTCCTAGATCCTCGGGAAAGGGCAAACCGAGTATCCCGAAGGAGGCAAGCTTTTTCCAGATCTCAAAGCTGAACTCTCCTTTGAGATCGGCCTCTTCGCAGAGAGGTGCGATCTCGTCTCTGCCATAGCGGTACACAGTTTCCCTGAACATGCGTTGTTCTTTTGAGAGAGAGAAATCCATAGATACCTCCTGTACGTCTTGACGAATTACCTGTTATTTATCATTGTGTCGCGTCATTTTGGCAAAAGGGGGATGGTCATCCGAACACTGGCTTGTCATCACTCACCCCTGATGTTATTTCTGTCAAATTATATTAACCAAGAGTAAAAATCCTACTGTGAGTAGATTTTTAAACACTAGTTAATTTATTTGTCAATAAAAATTACCTTTCTCTTGACAATTTTTTTACCAATGGTGTAAGAATTATCTATCGTATGAATGTTGCGTTCTGTTTTATGCAATACTTTTCATGTCATAGGGAGTGATAGATGTTAAGGCACCAGCAAGCCATACGCGAGAGAAAATCGCGGGAAAAAGACCAGCGCATCCAGAGCATTCAGGAGGCGGCGGAAAAAGTCTTTTTTTCGAAGGGCTATCTGAAAACAACCATGGACGAGATCGCCCTTGAAGCCCAGCTCAGCAAGCCGACCATTTATCAGTACTTCAACACAAAAGAGGAACTCTACTCTTCCCTCATGCTGCCATTTCTGCAGGAATTCGGCGTTCAGATGGAACGGATAGAGAAAAAACTGGTCAACAAAAAATATGTGTCCGGCAATGACCTGGTGAAAGACTTATTTAAAATTTTTATCCGCAGCTATGAGAAGGAGCCGGACTCTCTCAGGGTGGCGAACATCTTTTTCCAGCAACAAGATCTCATCAATGAACTCAGCCCCGAAACCCGCTCAGTCATCAGCAGCAGCGGTAAATACGACTTCGAGTTGGCGAGAGGCATCTTCGAATCAGCAAAAGCGCAAAAGCTGATTAAGAATATTAGCAGCTTTGCCCTTTCCGACATTATCTGGGCGATTTTTCTCGGACTTACCCAGGTGATGGATATGAAATCCACTAAACAATCACAATCCAACAAATATTTAAAATCCACGCTGCGTATTGCGGAAACGCTTCTTATCGATGCAATCGTTCTGAAATAAGGTACCCCTGGTACCTATCCTTGTAAAGAGGAGGTGGCATCATGGAAAAAGATCTATTCTGGAAAAAATCATACGATCCAGAGCTTGGGGATATCCATCCCGCCCGTTGGGAAACCACCTGCCCGGATATCATCCGGCGAGTATTTCTCGACTATCCGGACAAAATAGCCCTGGCCTTCATGGGAGTCCACATCACCTATGCCCAGTTGGATCGATACGCGAACCAATTCGCCCATATGCTCTTGTCTCTGGGATTGAAAAAAGGGGCCGTTGTGGGAATCAACCTCCCCAATATCCCGGAATATGTTATCGCCTGGCTGGGAATACTGCGGGCGGGCTGCGTTGTTTCCGGCGTTTCACCACTCCTCTCATCTGAGGAGTTGGAATACCAGCTTAAAGACTCTCAAGCCAAAGTGCTGGTAACCCTCGATGCCTTGTTTGAGGCAAAGCTTGTACCCGTTGCCTCCCGTCTGCCGGATCTCCAAGCCATCGTTGCTACAAACGTCGGCGGATTCCTCCCGGGAATTAAAAGATTTCTCGGTAAACTGCTGGGCAAGATCCCCAAAGGAAAAGTAACTCCCCTGGACGGCAAAACCGTCTATCTCTTTAATAAGGTTATTCAGCTCGGGCTTTTTTCTACTGAATCCCCAAATATTGACCTCACACCTGATGATATTGCCTATCTTCAGTATACAGGCGGAACTACCGGGGTACCAAAGGGCGCAATGCTGAGCCATCGAAATGCCGTTGCCGATCTCCTGATTTTCCAGGCATGGCTTGGATTGGAGCCGGGTAAAAGTATTGGACTTACCGGTTTTCCTTTTTTCCACATCGCCGGAGTTTTCACCAATGCTAATTTCATCTTTCTGGGTTGGACTCAAATTCTGATTCCGAACCCGCGGGATACCGATCATATCTGTAAAGAATTGGACAGGTACAAACCTGCCATGATGGCAAATGTCCCGCCATTTTATATGCTGCTTGCGGCGAATCCCAAGTTCAAGATGTTGGACCATTCAAAATTAAAGGTCTGTGTCTCAGCCGCTGCTCCCTATCCGGAAGAGGCGCAACGGGAATTCGAGTCCATCGTAGGAACCGGGAAAATCCTCGAAGGTTACGGGATGACCGAGACATCACCTTTAACGATTTTCAATCCCATGAAAGGGGTACGAAAGATCGGCACGATCGGATTGCCACTGCTGAATACAGACGTCCGGCTCATTGAACCGGCAACGGGGAAAGAAGTCGAGGTGGGACAACCGGGAGAGATCTGCATCAAGGGACCTCATGTAATGGTTGGTTATTTCAACAGGCCCGAAGAGACCAGGCAAGCCATCGATCCAGATGGGTATATGCACACAGGTGATGTGGCCATTCAGGATGAAGATGGATACCTGCGCCTGGTGGATCGGACAAAAGACATGATTAACATCGGCGGGTTCAAAGTGTTTTCCCGAAAGGTGGAGGATGTTTTGAATCGACACCCGGCAATCAATATATGCGCCGTCATCGGAAGCAATAATCCCGAGCGGCCTGGGTCGGAGCTCGTGAAGGCTTATGTGATCCTAAATCCCGACTATCTTGTTACAGGGGATATGGACGTCCTGAAAAAGGCCATCATCGATTTTGCCAAGGAGAAGCTGGCACCTTATGAGGTACCTAAGATCCTGGAAATCAGAAAGGAACTTCCCCTCACCAATGTCGGCAAGATCGACAAGAAGGTGCTGAGAAAAGAGGTTTGATGATGGTCACTCTAAAGATTAAGTGTTCCTTTTTTACATCATCGCTGAGTTGATGTGAACTTCCTTGCAATGCGCACAGACCAGGGGATCGACTTCACATATCTTCTGATGGTTGTTAATAGAAACTGTTTAGCTGTGAAACCGGGGGAAGAACTCCCCCGGTGCTATGGGTTTGATTTATTCTTTAATTCATGTTCCCAAAATCTTTATGGGTATCATTAGTCCCTGTACATCGATTCAATCAGGTCGCCGAACTGGGCATTGATCGATTTTCGCTTAACCTTCATCGTCGGGGTGACTTCACCGTCTTCGGTATAAAGCTTCTTGTCGATAATTTTGAACTTACGAATATTCTCGACGCGGGAAACCTGTTTATTCACCTTATCGATCTCTTCCTGGATGAGGCTGTTGATCTCCGGCGCTTTGGTCATTGAGGCAAAAGTCGTAAATTGAACCTTGTTGTCCTGAGCGTATTTAGTGACATTTTCTTCGTCGATGACGATAAGCGCCGAGAGAAATTTCCGTCCGTCACCGATGACAACAGAGTCGTTGATATAGGGTGAAAATTTCAGAAGGTTCTCCAGGTACTGGGGCGCGACGTTCTTGCCGCCCGCCGTGATGATCAGATCCTTTTTCCGGTCTGTCAGTTTGAGGTATCCCTCGTCGTCAATCACACCGACGTCGCCCGTGTGCATCCACCCGTCGACAAGAACCTCTTTGGTCTGTTCTTCATCCTTGTAATAACCCTTGAAAATACCCGGGTGCTTTACGACGATTTCTCCATCTTCAGCAATTCTGACTTGCGTTCCCGGTATCGCTTTGCCGACGGTTCCCACTTTATAGTCGACTTCGTTCGACATGTGAGTGATCCCCGTCGTTTCCGTCATGCCATACCCTTCGCGAATCGGGATTCCGATGCTCTGGAAAAACTTTAAGATCTCATGTGAAATAGGCGCGGCGCCGGAAACACCGATGCGCACCCGGTCAAAGCCGAGGCGCTCTTTGAGCTTCCGGAAAATGACAAAGTATGCAATGTGATAGGCCAATGCCAGCTGCAGCGGCACCTTCTGCTTGGTCAACGCTTTATTGTTGTATCGGGTCCCGATCTGCACGGCAATCTTGTAGAGCTTTTGTTTCAACCAGGTCGCATCGGCCATTTTTAAAACGATCCCGGAGTAGTACTTTTCCCATATCCGGGGAACGGCATGAAACATGGTTGGCGATATTTCCTTCATGTCCGCCATGACCGTATCCGTATTTTCCGTAAAGTTGACAATCTGCCCGACGGTCAGATGAAACATCATATCGAAAATTTGTTCATATACATGGTTGAGCGGAAGGAAGGAAATGGTTTCGTCTTCATTGGTCGCGGGCATGACTTCCTGCGAGGCGCGGCCGATCCATAGATAACCTTCATGAGCAAGCAGGGCTCCTTTTGGCGGTCCCGTCGTTCCTGACGTATAGATAATGCCTGCAATATCCTGGGG
Organism: uncultured Smithella sp.; assembly: GCA_964445385.1. GTDB lineage: Bacteria > Desulfobacterota > Syntrophia > Syntrophales > Smithellaceae > UBA8904. The sequence continues at coordinate 14,839 of CAYULE010000002.1, read as the reverse complement.
CTTCGCGAGATCAGTCAGTTGCAGGAAGAGCCCCGGATTCTTGCGGTCTTCTTCCTTGCCCAGTTCCAAAAGTTGATCGAAACTCATGAGCATGGGATCTTCATAATGCTTTAGCCCTTCCATTTCCCAGACAATCAACTTTCTTAATTTGGGCGTTTTGTCTCTGAAAACAAGCGCCTTGTCCAGTTGCTCCTCATCTTCACAGATATAGACGACGGCGTCGGAATGACCGACCACATATTCGCATTCCAACACCGGGTTGGTCGTATAAACGCCAACCCAGGCCCCGCCGGCGCAGACGATTCCTAGAGCAGAATAGAGCCACTCCGGCCTGTTTTCTCCGATGATTGCGACATGCTCTCCGTATTTCACACCGAGGGCATGGAGGCCAAGGGTGACACATTTGACGTTTTCGAGGTACTCGGTCCATGTAATGTCATGCCAGATGCCGTAATCCTTTCTTCTCATGGCAATACGGTTCGGCTGTTTTTCCACCATGTTCAGCAATGCTTTGGGCAACGTGTTGATTGCCATTGTCTCCCCCTTGTAATCTCCAATCGACAGAAGCGATTTATCGAAATATTTTCAACTGCAAAAACGCGTAACTAACGGAAACGGACTTTTCTTCTGTAACGTTTGTAGCCCTTGATGGACTGTTCCGTGGCGATGCCCAGATAGAATTCTTTCACATCGTTGTCTTCGCGTAAAACCTCCGGCTTATCGGCACGGACAATCCGGCCGTTTTCCATCAGGTAGGCAAAATGGGAATACTTGAGCGCCATGTTGACATTCTGCTCAACCAGCAGGATCGTCACGCCGTCCTTCTCGTTGATTTCCTTAATGATGTGAAAAATATCGTTGGTCAGCAAAGGGGACAGCCCCAGCGATGGTTCATCAAGCATGAGCAGTTTGGGACGGCTCATCAAGGCCCTTCCAATAGCCAGCATCTGCTGCTCCCCGCCGCTGAGATAACCCGCCTGTTGATTGCTTCGTTCACCCAGAATCGGGAAACGCGTGAGAATTTTATCGATATCATCCTTGAGGCCTTTTCTGTCTCTCCGTGTATAGGCCCCCATCTGAATGTTCTCCATCACCGTCAATTCGGGAAAGACCTCCCGGCCTTCCGGCACATAGCTGATTCCCATCCGGACGATTTCGTCTGTATCTTTTCTATCGATGCGCTGACCGAGAAACTCGATGGTTCCCTTTTCCGGCTGTTCTTCCTTCAAGTCATACAGGAGCCGGAGAATGGTCTTCAATGTTGTCGATTTCCCCGCCCCGTTGGAGCCGAGAAGGGCAACGATATTTCCCTGCGTCACCTGAAAGGAGATGCCATGGAGGGCACGGATAAGATCATACCAGGTTTCCACATTGTTCACTTTAAGCATGAAATATATCCTCCTCCCCCAGGTAGGCCTTAATGACCTCTGGATGGGTTTGAACCTCGCGCGGAAGACCTTCGATAATCTTCTCGCCGTGATTGATGGCAAATATACGGTCGGAGATGCCCATGATCATATTCATGTCATGTTCAATGAGCAGAATAGTCACCTTGTAATCCTCACGGATGTCCTTGATCCAAATATTAAGATCTTCTTTTTCTTCCGTATTCATTCCCGCGGATGGTTCATCCAGCAGTAAAATCTTCGGTTGCAAAGCCAGAGCTCTGCCCAGTTCCACCAGTTTCCTCTTACCATAGGACAGGCTCGCTACATATTGATCGCGAACCGATTGCAACTCAAGAAAATCGATGATCCCTTCGACAATCTCCCGGTTGGCAATCTCTTCTTTCACCGCCCTGGCCCCTCGGCCCCACAAGGCGGCGCCGGTAAATACTCCGGTTTTCATGTGGATGTGCCTGCCCAACATGAGATTGTCCATCACCGTTGCCTTGGCAAACAGTTCAATGTTCTGGAAGGTCCGGGCAATGCCCTTGCGGGCGATCTTATCCGGTGTCTTGCCTACCATATCTTCACCCTCCAGGATAATGCGACCGTTGCTGGGATGGTAGATACCCGAAATCAGATTAAAGATCGTCGTTTTTCCCGAACCGTTCGGACCGATAATGGAAAAAATGCTGTTGGGTTCCACATTGAAACTTACGTTATTGACAGCCTTCAAACCGCCAAAACTGATGCTCAGATTTTCAATTCTGAAATGGTCCATGTTTATAAACGTTCCTTTTTTGGGAATAATATTATTCCGTCATGAAACCCCCGTCCACCGCCGGGCCTGATCCCCCTGGGAGGGAAGAGCCCGGTGACGGCGGGAAATAAAGTCAGTTGTCAAAATCAAATAAATCCAAAAAAAAGCTTATTTCTTTTTCTTCTTCCATGTGGCCAGCTCATTGGATGTCCAGTCTTGCAGCAAAATGGTACTGCCCTTGGGACCGCACTTCCAGATCTGAATAGAGTCGGTGCCCTGATGCTGATCAGCCGTCCAATTCACTTTCGGACCGATACCCTGGAAATTCTTTGTTGAGTTCAAGGCTTTAAGTGTTGCTTCCGTGCTCAGGTTCCTTCCCGCTCTCTTCAGGGCATCGACCAGGGGTTCGGTAAACATGTTGCCGGCCATGTAAAAGAGACTCTGCGTTTCTCCCGGTGTATATTTAGTGGCGGCAGCGCGATATTTAGCCATGAGGGGATGCTTGGATTCAGGCGGCAGCACGAAAGCAGCGGTGATCACGCCCTCCCACAAACCTCCGGAAATCCTGTGCATCAAACCAAGATCGGAAAGGGTCTCTGATGCCACCCAGGTGGGTTTATAGTTAACCGTTGCCGCCGTCTTCAAAGTGATCACTGCCGCGGAGGGCGTAAGCCACATCATCACAGCCTTTGCTCCGGAATTTTTTAATTTCAGAACATAGGATGACAAATCCTTATCTGTTGCTTCAACAGGAATTTCCGCGACGGCCTTCATATTATTTTTTGCCAACCGCTGCCGGATGCCTTCCAGGGCTGCCTTGCCAAAAGCATCATTCTGATAAAGCACGCCGACTTCCTTGATCTTCATCTTTTCGATGACATATTTTGTCAGAATGCTGGCCTCGTCCTCGTAAAGAGGCATAAGAGCAAAGATGTAAGGATGGATGGGCGAAATAAGCTCTTTTAACGAAATCGCCGGTGCTACCCAGATGATCTTATTCTCGGCCAGGTAATCCTTGACCGCCATGCCGCATGCTGAACCGGTACCGGCTACAAAGGCAAGTACGCCCTGCCGCTCAACAAGTTCTTTCACCACAACCTTCGTCTGGGCCGGATTGTACTGGTCATCACGCGCAAAATGTTTCAGCTTACGGCCATGTATCCCACCCTCCTCATTAACGATGGCACAGATGACAGCGGGACCTCGATTAACCGTGCCCCATGGTGCAGCAGGCCCGGTCATCGGTCCCCAGGAGGCAATCCGGATTTCCTTATCGTCAAAACCGGGAGCTGCTCCATAGCTCACTGAGGACAGTATCAAAATTGAAAACACAACCAGAAGCGAAAATACCAGGAATCTTTTCTTAACCATCAAATCCACCCTCCCATTATTAATTGTATGAGTATTACTTTGTTTTCCAGGTTGCCAACTCATTAACCGTCCAATCCTGCACCAGGACTGTGCTGCCACCCGGCCCGCACTTCCATATTTGAATGGAATCGGTACCCTGGTGCTGGGCCTTTGTCCAGTTTACCCGCGGGCCGATTCCCTGAAAGTTTTTTGTCGAATTCAACGCTGCGAGAGTCGCCTCGGTGCTTAGATTCTTTCCCGCCCTCTTCAAGGCATCGATGAGGGGCTCCGCAAACATCATACCGGCCATGAAGAAGAGTCCCGGTCGTTCTTCCGGCGCATATTTCTTCATGGCATTCCGATATTTGATGATCCGGGCATCTGTTGAATCGGGCGACAGCATAAACGAACCCGTGATGACGCCTTCCCACAATCCACCGGAAATTTTGTGCATCAGGGCGAAGTCAGACAACGTATTGGAAGCAATCCACTGAGGCTTATAGCCGATCGTTGCGGCTGTTTTCAGGAGGATGACACCGGAGGTTGGATTGACCCACATCAAAACAGCCTTAGCTCCGGAATTTTTTAATTTCAGGATGTGGGAAGACAAATCTTTTTCCGTGGACTCCACGGGAATCTCTGCCACGGCTTTCATCTTAAGTTTGTTCAACCGCTGTCTGACACCGTCCAGCCCATTCTTGCCATAGGGGTCATTCTGATAGATCACGCCGATTTCTTTTATATGGAGTTTTTCAATGGTATACTTGGTCAGGATACTCCCTTCATCTTCATACAAGGGGTAAATGCTGAAAAGATAGGGATTGACAGGAAAGACATATTCCTTAATGGATGTCGCCGGTCCCACCCAGATCACTTTATGCTCTGCCAGGTAATCTTTCACGGCCAGACCGCCTGCGGAACCGGTTCCGCAGACAAAGGCAAAGATGCCCTGCCTTTCAACCAACTCCTTCACGACGACTTTGGTTTGCGCCGGATTATACATGTCATCACGGACAAAATGCTTCAGCTTGCGGCCGTTAATGCCGCCTTCAGCATTAATCAGGCTTGCCAGCACGGCAGGTCCCCGGGCAACACTGCCCCACGGTGCTGCCGGCCCGGTCTGCGGACCCCAGGCGGCAATCCGGATCTCTTTGTCATCAAAACCTGGCGCCGCATTGACTAACGGGGTTAAAACGAAAAATGAAATGACGATAATGAATGATAAGACGCTTAATCTTTGCTTTTTCATGGCATCATTCTCCTTTTCTTTCTTTTACCGGATATCAGCCTTTATACCACTTGCCCAGTTCCTTGATAAACGTGAACCCGACATTGATATCGCCCTTTTCATTCGTGTCCTTGTAAAAAACAATGATATCAATTTCGACTTGGGCAAACTTCTCTACCTTGGGAAAGTTTTTGAGGTCTTCATTATCTCTGATGTGGGAAATGCGGACGATTTTATATCCTACAATCCTGACCGGAGAGGCATTGGCTTCGGCCAGAAAGTCCTCATAATTATGCGTAGCGCAATAAACGGAAGAAGGCGCCAGGCAGGCGTAAACGGCGGGCAGGTCCCTTCCGACTTCGGCGTCGAGGTACTTTTTAGCTGCTTCAAGAATGGCTGGTTCTTCCTGTGTCGCTGCGTGTTTTTCCGAAGGCTCCGTACACCATCCTTCATGATAAAAACCCGGACAGCCCAGGATAATTGCCAGTGCAATACCGACTTGGATTAATTGAAAAAGGGATCTCGATTTACTCATCCAGAATGACGGCATGATTACACTTTCTTTACGTAATGTTTGGCAAACAGACCGCTGGGGCGGATACACAGGACAAGGATGATCACGACAAAGGCAACAATGGGCTTCCACTCCGGCAGGAAATAGCCGAACATGTTTTCCAGCAACCCCAGAATTGCGCCACCAATGACGACGCCGGGGATGCTCATCAAGCCGCCGAGAACGGCCGCCGCAAAAGCCCGGAGAAATGGTTCCATCATGAACGCGGGGTCGACCGTCGAACGAGCGGCGAAGAACATCGCTGCAAGAGCGCCAATCATAGAGCTGAACCCCCAGGCATAAGAAAAAACCCGCTCCACGCGAATGCCCATGATTCTGGCGGCATGCTGGTTTTGCTGCGTGGCCCGCATGGCGACACCCAGTTTAGTATACTTGAAAAAGAAGAACAGTAAAACCATCAGAACGGCCGCCGTGATAAAGACGGCAATCGTCCAGTCATTAATAACAACGCCTCCAAACAGTTCGTGTGTGTTAGAAAAAGAGAAAGGGAGAGAAAATTCTTTCTGCTCCGCCCCCCACTTCCATCCGGCGACACCCATCAAGAGCATTTCCGCGCCGAGGGTGATGACGATCAGTCCCAGAAGGCTGGGGTCTTTGGCCGGCCTGAGGAAGGCGAATTCGATAAACACGCCCAGCAGGGCGGCAAAAACCATCGTTATGATGAAGGCCAACCAGAAAGGCCACTGATAAATGGTCAGGATTTGAAACGCCACGAACGTCGAGAGCATGGCCATCTCTCCCTGGGCAAAATTGACGACTTCGGATGTTTTATAAATGATAACAACAGCAATGCCAAACAGCGCGTAGCAGATGCCAATAGCGAGTCCTTCCATGATCAGTTGACCAAACATGCAACCTCCCTAGATTGAGAAAAAATTAAAACGGCCACGTCCGCCAGTATTTTTTAATCCGGAGCCAGACGCCATACATCCCCAGCGGTTCGAAGATGACAATACCGATCATGATCAAGCCAAGAACAATGCTGCCGAAATTTTCCAGGCCCACGACGGTAAACCAGCGGTTCGAGACGCCCACCAGAAAGTCTCCGACATAGGGCATTTCTTTGATGTTTTTCAGCAGACTGAACTGGAGAATCGTGATGAGACTGGCGCCGAGGATGGCGCCCAGGATAGAGCCTAAGCCCCCGACAACGATCATGACAAGAAAGAGAATAGACAGAAAGAGGTTGAACGGCTCAGGGTTGAAATAACCGAGAACAAACCCGAAGAGGCCACCGGCAATACCGGCATAGAAGGCGCTGACGGCAAAAGAAAGAGTCTTATAGGCGGTCAGGTTCACACCGATCACTTCCGCGGCGATATCGCTGTCCCGCACAGCAACAAAGGCGCGGCCGACACGGGTTTTCATGATATTGCGTGCGGCAATAACCAGCACAATCGTGATCATCAGGATCAGGTAATACTTGCTGACGTCGCTTTTCAGGATGAAGCCGAACCCGATATCGAGGGGTGGAACCTGAATGCCGGTGCGTCCGCCAAAGAAATCCCAGTGGCCAATGATCTGCATGATGGTCAACCCGAACCCGAGGGTTGCGATCGACAAGTAGGGACCCTCCAGACGGAGAGCAGGCAAACCGAGAATGAAACCGAAAAAAGCGGCAATGAAACCGGCCAGTGGCAGCGCCAGAAAAAACGGCATGTTCAACTTCAGCATGAGCAGCGCCGTCCCATAGGCGCCGATGGCGAAGAAGCCCGCATGTCCAAGCGATATCTGTCCGGTATAGCCGACCAGGATGTTGAGTCCCACGGCCATAATGACATAAATGAGTACAAGGTTCAGCAGATAAAAATGATAGTCGGGAACGTATAAGGGTAAAGTGAAAATAAAAAGCAGAAAGGCAACGGACCAGAATAGAACAACATTGCTTTCAAATAACTGGATGTCTTCATAGTACTCGCGCTTCATATCCATAAGATCAAGTCACCATACTATTGCGAATGATAAGTTAATTATATCTGCATCTGCTTCTGTTTCTATTCATTTGTCATAAAAAAACCACATTTACGTGGCGTAACGCATCACCTCGTCGTTGCAATTATTTTGGTTTATTCTAAAATAATCAGTAAATTCAAAAATTTCACATGTTGACCGGGAAATTAGTTCATTAACTAATTAATGATTGACCCTATGATAATGAACTTTGAATGTCAATATGAAATAATCCATACTATATCTATACATAATTTGTATGGATATGGTTAAGGCAAACTTAAAAGATAGGATCGAAGATTAATCTTCTGATTGTTCAAGCCGAGTTTTCTGCGCATCCGATACCGGTAAACGTCGACAGCACTGCTCGAAACACCGACAATACTGGCGATCTCTTTGCTGTTTTTACCATCTTTGATCAGCTGTGCTACCTGAACCTCGGTATGGGTAAGGCTTTTGAATCGAGCCGAAAGTTTTCGGGAAAAAGGGGAAAGGATTTCTTCAAGGTTGGACCCGATTAGATCAAGATAGACTTTACGGTTCTGTTCAGTCCCTTCTTTGCGTAACTTCTCCAGGTAGGGGAGGACCAGCTCTTTCATGTTGGCCAGAAGGGTCTGCTCCAACTCTGCCCGATCCTCGGCCCGCTGTTTGAGCATGACCCGCAAGGCCGCGTTCATGTCCTCCAGATTACGGGATTTGTCGAGCAGTTCCTCTTCTTTTTCCTTGATCACCGTGATATCCACCGTTGAGGTTACTTGTTTTTTTGTACCGGGGATGAGATTGGTGGTGCTGAGCATATTCTTGATTTTTCCCTGCTTGTCGATCAGACGGAATTCATAGGATCTGGGTGCCGCCGCGGGATTGATCCGCCTTGTCTTGTGATATTCCTCCAGCCGGCCGCGATCTCTTTCATCGATCAGATCCACGAACTTCCTCTTTCCTTCCCACTCCTCCCTGCGATAACCGGTCAGATCTTCAAATTCTGCGTTGATCAGAGAGAGCGTCTTGTCTTCCTCGATAATTGTGGTACCTGCGCCCGTTGTCTCAAATATAGTTCGATAGAGATTTTCCGATTCCATTAGTTTCTTTTCCAGGACCTTCCGTTGGGTAATGTCCATCGCGCTTCCAAGGATAGCCGGTTTTCCCTGAAAAATAATGGGTGCGACAACCTCCAGGACCCAACGGATTTTTTCCTGCTTTGTAATGACTCTATACTCATAGGGCAAGAATAGAGAGCCTTGCCGCATGGCGAGTGAATTTTTTTTCACTGCAGCTTTATCATCGGGATGAACCAGGAAATCTGCCCTGCTTCCAACCAGTTCTTCCGGAAGATAGCCTGTATAATAAACAACCACAGGATTGATCGTGTGGAATTTTCCCTCCGCCAAAATATAATAGCCAACCAGCGACTTTTCAAAAATGGTATTCTGAATGCCCTGGCTTTCTATCAGGGCCTCATTGTGATGAGTCAGCCTTTGGACTTCCGCCTCCAGAAAATCGATTCTGTCTTGCAAGTTTTGTTGATGATCCATGTGACACTCTCCAAACCCAACGGATTATTCGCCACTACTCCAGTATCATTTTTGAAACCGTTTTTCAAAAATCATTCAGGCGCTGCTGCCCGGACATATCGCACGCCCATCATAACGATGGCCGCAATGAAGGCCAGGCGAAGCGGTGTATCCGGAATAAAGTTGGCGATGCCGCCGCCCAGGAATACCCCCAGAATGATGCCCGGGATTAACCCGGGAAGATAGTCCCTGGCTACATTTCCCAGTTGATGATGGGCCAGAGCGCCGGCTATGCCTACCGGGACCATTACCATGAGGGATGTTCCCTGCGCCATATGCTGACCGAATCCGGCGAGCAAAACCATCGCGGGAACCATGATCGTTCCACCGCCGACACCCATCATACCGGAAAGAAAACCCGTGATGACCCCGGCGATGAGAAAAATGATCACATTCACATAAACCGGATGCTGACCATAAGAAACAGGTAGATAGGGTTTGATCACCAGCAGTGCTGCGCAAAAAATTAAAAATACGCCAAAGGCCCTTCTTAATTTCCAGCCCGGAAGGGTGTTGGCAAAATGCGCTCCCGCTCTGGCGGTCAGGATAGCCGTCAAGCTCAGCGTTGCCGCCGCCAAAAGATTAATATTACCTTGCAGGCCATAGATGAAAGCGCCGCTGATTCCGGTAAAGATCAACGCAACCAGACTGGTCCCATGCGCCTGATGCTGGCTGAGCTTTAACACGCTGATCATCAAAGGGATCATGATCAGACCGCCGCCCAGGCCGATAAGACCGCCAAAACTTCCTGCGGCCAAACCGATGATAAAGCTGATAAAAAGGTTTTTCATCCGGAATTACCCTGAAGGGCAAATAACCTGATACCATTGCCGTGAAAGGTTACACGATAATTATTTGTCCCTGCAAATTATTTTTTTTGCGCACGCCCTAGTGCCACCGATCACTTGTGAACCCCGATAGAATTATTGATGATCCCAATATATTTGTTCTTGAACGATTTTTACGAACCAATCGCTTCTCTAACCTTGGTCGCCAGATCTTTTAAAGAAAACGGTTTAGAAATGAAATTTATGCCTTCATCCAGAACCCCCTGGCGGGCAATCACATCTGCCGTATAGCCGGACATATACAGGCATTTCAGATCCGGTTTGATGGCCATGATCCGTTCCAATAGCTCCTTTCCGTTCATGTCCGGCATAACGACATCCGTGAGCAACAGGTCGATGTTTTCATAATATTCACTGACCCGTTGGAGTGCCTGATCTTTCCCACTGGCTGTCAGCACCTGATAGCCCAACGTTTCAAGCATGGCTTTGCATAAATTCAAAACCGTCTCCGAATCTTCCACAACCAGAATGGTCTCCGTTCCGCCCTGCACTTCCAAATCCGGTTTATCATCCCCGATTTCCGCGCCTTCGTCCATGTAGCGGGGCAGATAGATCTTGAACGTTGTTCCCTGTCGCGGTTCGCTGTAAACAGTAATAAACCCACCATTTTGTTTTACGATCCCATACACGGTAGCCAGACCGAGACCCGTTCCCTGTCCTTCTTTCTTGGTGGTGAAGAACGGCTCAAAGATGTTGGCCAGGAGCTCCTTTTCCATGCCGCAACCGCTGTCGCTTACGGACAGTAAAACGAAGTCGCCGGGAATCCACTCCGGTCGGTCTTTGCAGTATACTTCATCGCATGCCACATTGGAAGTTTCGATCGTGATCCTTCCTGTTTTTTCGATGGCATCACGGGCATTCACCGCCAGGTTGGCCAGAATCTGATCGATCTGGGACGGGTCGATTCTGACGCGCCAGGGTTTTGTAACCGGATTCCAGGTCAGTTTGATGTCCTCGCCAATAAGCCTCTGGAGCATCTTGAGCATGCCGGTCACTGTGTCGTTCAGGTCGAGCACCTTGGGGTTGATGGTTTGCTTTCTGGCAAATGCCAGCAGCTGGCGGGTCAGATCCGTAGACCGCATGCCCGCATTCAGAATCTCCTGGAGTGACTTGTAAATGGGGCCAGAGCCCTCAATTTTCCGCATGGCCATTTCCGCATGGCCGACGATCACGCTGAGCATGTTGTTAAAGTCGTGAGCCACACCGCCGGCCAGGCGGCCCACGGATTCCATTTTTTGGGACTGGATGAGCTGCGTTTCCAGCTGCTTTTTTTCAGTTAAATCGGTAACAGAGACAATCCTCTCTTTTGTTCCCGGAATGATAGCAACGCTAATGTAAAGATTCTTGACTTCACCTTTCCGGTTTACAGCACGGAATTCGTAGGAGGCGGGTACGGATTCAGGGTGGAGCGTGCGCATGGTATCATGACTTTTCACCTTTTCCAGATCATCCGGATGGATGAAAGTTGTCCAGCTCATTTTTCCTTCCAGTTCCAGCTTGGCATAGCCGCTCCAAGTGATGAAGTCGTTATTTACCATGATTATGGTTGTGTCTTCAGCGATAATGACATTGGCTGTGGCCGTACTTTCGAAGATTGTTCGATAGTGATCTTCACTGGCCCGCAGCAATGCCTCCGCCTGCTTGCGTTCAGTGATGTCACTGCTGTTGATAACCGCGCCGATATGATTTCCTTCAGGACTGCGCAATGAACGGCCGATGGAACGAAGCCAGATATAGTGCCCGTTTTTATGACGGTAACGGTACTCCACCTCACGAACTTCGCCACTGCGAACGCCGCCTGGACCGTCCTCGATCATAAGTCTCTCCAGATCTTCGGGATGAATGTTTTCATAGGCAAACCGGCCAAGAAGCTCTTCGGGAACATATCCTGCAATTCTCAGGTGTGAAGGGCTTACATACTTGAAAAGACTCTCAGCATCTACTTCACTTACCAGATCGCTCATATTCTCCGTGATCCGCCTGTATTGCTCTTCGCTTTCCCGCAGTTGCTTCTCCGTTCTGACGCGCTCGGTGACATCTCTGGACACACCATGAAGCCCGGTTAAAACACCCTGATCATTGCGCAGCCCGCCGATGATCGTCTCCATCAAACGGGTTGAACCATCTTTATGATAATGCTCCAACAGAAGGGTCACTGTCCTGTTGGGATCTCCATTCCCCTGTTCTTCGAGGACAAGTTGCCTGGCCATGACCTCCAGTCCGTAAGATAATGAATCAGGGGTAAATTGTTCATTAACGGTCTTCTGTATTCGTTCTTCCTGAGTGAATCCAAGCACGGTCTGCACGGAAGGGGTGAGATAGGTTACCCGCAAATTCATGTCCGCTATCCAGACGATGTCGGACATTTTTTCGGTGATGAGCCGATATTTTTTTTCGCTTTCCTGGAGATGATCATAGGCTTCCCTGACTGCTCGCAACGGGAAAAAGCGAAAGAGAAGGACGATCACAATACCGAATAGAACGGAACCCGCACTAGCGAAAGCGGTCCGAATAACAATCGGTGCTACTGAGTGTTGAATCTCAATGTGCGCCACCTCTATCCCTGAATCATAAATTGATTTGCTGAATGTCAACACCGGACGCGCCGGAGATTCTCTTTCCTGTGCGATGACGCGTCCCTGAAGATCTCTTATAATCCGATTGTCACGGATAGCACCGTCAACGTCTCGCTCAAGTATTTCCTGAAGGCGGATTTCCTCGAACTGCCAGGATTTAGGATTATTGTTAATCAATCCTTCAACGGAACGCGCAGTGAATGCCATCTCGGTATTGATAGCCCCCAGCATGTATTGATAGGTAATAATGAAATAGGCTGCCGGAATGGAAATAGAGATAATCAGACCGATGATAGCCGCTAGGATGGATGAAACATTCGTTATAGAGCGTGCATTTGATTTCATTTATGATCCACCGTAATCCAAACCCCTGCTTTCTTAGCGATGGATTGCCCCTTGTTCGAGTAGATGAAATCCATAAACTTTGCGGCGGCATCAGGAAGTTTGTCTGTCGTAACAAAGCTTACGTCTTTGGAAAGAGGATACGTCCCATTGGCCAGGTTTTCCCTGGTGGGTTTGACGCCGTTGAGAGCGATAACCTTCAATGGCAATTTGCCGACAGCAACACCGCTTAACCCTGATGCGCCGATACCTCCCATCGTTCTTGATACCGCCTCGTTAGATTCGGGATCGGTTACAGCGATCATCATCCCGTGTCGACTTTGTGCTTTAGTGACGGCCTCCGTCATTCCCGGTGAAAGCGTCTTTAGGATTTTAGTGTCGGCATCCTCATTCGGGCGCAAGATGACCCTGATGGTCTCCCCGTCCCGCCACCTCTTTGTTTTACCGGAGTAAATATCCTCCAGCTCTTTGGTTGAAACGGTTTTCAGCGGAACTTTCTTTTCCACGACTATGGCCAGCGGGGTTTTACCATAATCTCTGAGTCTTCCCCCCTGTGCTATCTCTTCAGGTTTTAAAGGACGACTGACTATCGCAATATCAATTGCGCCTGCAAGAAGGGCCTTGATCGCTCCCGAGCTTCCCAACGGCTTTTCCATTCGGAATGATATATTCCGGTTGTTTTTGCCGTAGGCTTCCATGAGGGGTTTAATCATTTCCAGGCAGGTTCCCGATCCGTTAATACGAATCGTTTCTGCGGCAAGGATATCAGGCGGACACGTAACGTATAGCAAGTTTATAGCAACAAGATAAAGAAAACTTAACACCATGCAAGTCACTCGACACACGATTTTCTCCTCAGTGAAAGAATTATGCCTTCGCCTCATCTGCTTGCCCCTGGATGATAACCACCAGTCGTCTGACAATCCCCTTCATTTGCGTCGACTGAGCATTCAACTCCTCAGCGGCGCTTGCGGATTCTTCAGCCGTCGATGCATTCTCCTGGGTGACCCTGTCGAGATCGACAACCGCCTTATTAATCTGACTGATCCCCTGGGCCTGTTCCTGAGACGCCGCAGAAATCTCACTGACCAGTTCGCCTACCTTGGATGTGCTAACAGCCACTTCGGCAAATGCTTCACTTGTCTTGCCTACCAGATCAGAACCATCCTTTATCTTTTTCACGGTACCTTCAATAAGGCTTGAAGTGTTTTTCGCTGCCTCGGCTGACCGCATCGCGAGATTCCGAACCTCGTCTGCGACCACGGCAAAACCGGCGCCAGCCTCTCCTGCCCGTGCCGCTTCCACGGCAGCATTCAAGGCCAGCAGGTTGGTCTGGAAGGCAATCTCATCGATGGTCTTGATGATCTTGGATGTTTCCAGACTGGCTGCGGATATGTCTTGCATCGACTGCGTCAGTTCATTCATGGATGTGTTAGCCTTCTGGATGACTTGATTGGTCTTTTTCATGAGACCGTCGGCTTGGCTCGCATTGTTGGCATTTCCCTTTGTCATGGCCGACATTTCTTCCAGGGATGATGACGTCTCCTCGATGGCCGACGCCTGGGAGGACGCACCTTCGGCCAGGGACTCAGTGGCTTTGGACACAAGGGTTGATGCAGCATTTATTTCACCGGTCGATTCATTGATCTCGTTGGCGATCTGCTGAATTTGTCCGATCAATCTTTTCCCTACGATAACGAAATTGGCGACCATAATCAGCATTCCGAAAAGGACCATAAACTTTGGCCATACGGCGTCGGTTCCTACCATCCGGCCGGCAATGTAACCCGCCAGGATAACCATGATGATACCTGGGACAAGCATTAGATATAATTTAAGGATCAGCGTTTTCCCAAAGAAATATCTGATAATGCCGGCAATAATTGCTGCCGCAACGGTATACGTGACCAATTTGATAATGACTTCAATCAGCAGTTCCATAATGTTCTCCTTTTCACAAAACGATGGTGATACAAAAGATTCGAGTTAATTTACTCGGTAACACCATTAATGAAAATCGGCATTAATAACGCCAAACTTTAAGGGCAATATTATGATCGGTCAGAAGAAATGTGGAATGAAGCCTTTGATGGATTGCTTTCAGTTATTATTGAATACCATTTGCAATCCTGTACATTCTGATAAGTAGTCTTTGTGTGGCAGGAAGTTACAAATACGCTTTGTGTCGGGAAAATCACGTCTTATGTACGCGCCCGCGCGCCAGCGAGGCTCCGACGCCCGCCAGGCAGGTCACC
>CAYULE010000001.1:45055-46588 GCA_964445385.1 uncultured Smithella sp. | reverse complement strand
AAGCGATGTGCCCTTTGCCATTATCAACAGAAATCAAGTGTATGGTTTTTCTGAAGCTGTTTACAACCGCGTATTGAAGTAATCACCCTGATGAAAACAACGATTTATTGTTATACCGGAACCGGCAATTCTCTGTGGACCGCCCGAAAAATCGCCGGCTGCCTGGGGCAGACAGAACTGATTCCTCTTAACGGCCATAAGGGAAAATCTTTTTCTTGCGACGCGGAGTATCTTGGTGTGGTTTTTCCTGTTCATATCTGGGGCGTGCCGCCGCCTGTAATCAAATTTCTTTCACAACTGCAAGCCGATCCAGCGCGATATATCTTTGCTGTTGCCGTCAATGCCGGCCAGGTTGCCGCAACGCTGATACAATTGCAAAAGTTCTTGCAATCGAAGCATCTTCAGCTTGCATCCGGATTTTCCATCGATCTGCCCAGCAATTACATACCCTGGGGCGGAGCTGTCTCGCAGGACAAACAGCAGAAGAAATTTTCCGCCGCGCTCGCGAAAATTGAGCGGATTGCCGGGGTTGTCCGCAACAAAGAGAACCTTCCACCGGAAAAAGGCCCTCTATGGCAGAATATGATTTTCTCATTAATTTATCGAAAATCTCTGCCTTATGTTGCCAGAATGGATAAATCATTTTTTGCCGATGAAAAATGCAGCAGCTGCGGAATTTGCGAAAAGATATGCCCAGCCGGGAATATCCGGATGGCCTCCGGCAAACCCGCGTGGCAACACCGCTGTGAACAGTGTTTTGCCTGTATTCAGTGGTGCCCCGAAGAGGCCATTCAGTATGGCAAAGGCACGACTAACAAAAAACGCTATCACCATCCGGATATTTCACTCAAGGATATGCTGGCTTGTGCTGCCGGAAGAAGTTCTGCTGAAGGTTCTTCCTGAAAACCGATCAGGTCGTATAAACTAAAAATCATATCAAACTCGGACAGGCGTTTTACCCGCTACGATGCCGATTCTTTATTTTTCCGGTTTAAAATCATTTCCCAGATCATTAATATGGCGCCGATTGTAATGGCGGAATCCGCCACATTGAAAGCAGGCCAGTGGGCGGAACCGACGTAAACATCCAGAAAGTCCACCACCGCGCCAAAACGAATGCGGTCAATCAGATTTCCCACCGCTCCGCCAAATATTAAAGTCAGAGAACCCGCGAGCATTAAATTCCGCGGATTGCTTTTGACAAGATAATAGACAATTAACAGTAACGCCACAACGCTGATACCGATAAAGAAAATATAGCGGAATGTTTTAGAAGCGTCGGCCAGAAAGCCAAAAGCCGCGCCGGGATTCATCACATAAACAAGATTAAAAAAACCGTCAATTACCGGGGAGGATTCATGCAGAACAAATCGGGATGTAATTGCGGATTTTGTAATTTGATCCAGAGCGATAATAACGGCTGCGCCCAGAAGAAAAACCCAAACATTCTTTTTCAAAAAAATACTTCCAGTTTTTTGTTTTGTCATCGTGGTTCCCTTCATTTAACAAGGAACAAGGTTAAAGGAACAAGGT
>CAYULE010000001.1:1506-44955 GCA_964445385.1 uncultured Smithella sp. | reverse complement strand
ACAAGGTTAAAGGAACAAGGTACAAGGGAAAAGCTTAGCTTGCCCCTTTCACCTAGAACCTTGTTTTCTACAGGTTCGGTAAACAACGGCCGCAAACGGTTGGATGCTCCGCACTGGCGCCCACCGACTCTTCATAAATCCAGCAGCGTTCGCATTTGGCGCCGCCTGCTTTTTCTACGCCGACAACCAGGCCCTTCAGTTCTTCACTCTGATAAGGCTTAACGATGTCATTTTCATCGGCCAGTTGCAGCTGCGAAACAATCAGCAAAGCGCGCATATCTTCGAGATGAGTCTCAAACAAAGCGCGCATCTTTTCCGGCGCGGCGATGGTAACCCGGGCGTCCAGCGAATGACCGATGACTTTTTCTTTGCGCGCCTGTTCGATGGCTTTGGAAATTTCCGCTTTGGCGTCAATCATCGTCTTCCAGCGTTCTCCCAGATCGGTATTGAAATATTGATCATTGATCTTTGGAAATTGCGCCAGATGAATGCTTTCTTCTTTTTCCTTCCATGCCGGAAGGGAAGCCCACACTTCTTCGGCCGTGAAGGTCAGAATCGGAGCGAGCAGCCGGGTCATGGCATTAAGAATCAGGAACATGGCTGTCTGACCGGAACGGCGCGCCGTGGATGCGGCTTTATTGGTGTAAAGCCGGTCTTTTAAAATGTCAAGATAGAGTGCGCTCAAATCCACCGTGCAATAATTATACAGGGTATAGAAAACCACATGGAATTGATGGCGCTCGTAAGCTTCCGTGACACGCTTGATGATTTCCTGCAGGCGGTGCAGGGCCCACTGATCTATTTCTGTCATCTTTTCGTAAGGGATGCTGTCGGTGTCCGGTTGGAAATCATACATATTACCCAGAATGAAGCGGCTGGTGTTGCGAATCCGGCGATAGGCCTCCATCAGACGCTTCAGAATTTCTTCGGAGATGCGGATGTCGTCGGTATAATCTTCCGCCGCCACCCAGAGTCTGAGGATTTCCGCGCCGTATTTAGCAATGCCTTCTTCGGCGCCGATGACATTGCCGACGGACTTGGACATTTTCTTGCCATCCCCGTCAACGACAAATCCATGCGTGAGAACGCTTTTGTAAGGCGCGCGCCCGCGGGTTCCGACCGATTCCAGAAGGGAGGAATGAAACCAGCCGCGATGCTGGTCGTTGCCTTCCAGATACATGTCGCACGGTGAACTCAGATTGGCTCTTTTTTCCAGAACGGCCGCGTGGCTCACACCCGAGTCGAACCATACATCCAGAATATTGATCTCTTTGGTAAACTCCGTACCGTGACAGTGCGGGCAAGTGGTGTGATGGGGCATCAGTTCATGCGGTTCTTTTTCAAACCAGACATCCGCGCCGCCTTGTTCCACCATGGCTACCAGATGATCCAGAATTTCCCTGGTCAACACTTCATTTTTGCATTTGGCGCAATAGAAAACCGTAATGGGAACGCCCCACAGTCTCTGGCGTGAGATACACCAGTCGGGGCGGTTTTCCACCATACCGTAGATGCGGTCATGTCCCCAGGAAGGAATCCATTGCACTTCATCGATGGCGGCAAGCGCCTTCTTCCGCAAATCGTTTTTCTCCATCGAGATGAACCACTGTTCCGTAGAACGGAAAATAATGGGTTTCTTGCAGCGCCAGCAGTGCGGATAGGAATGCTGCATCGGAACATGTCCCATCAGCGCGCCTACTTCATCCAGCTTCTTAATGACATTGTCATTGGCGTCAAAAACAAACTGGCCGGCAAAATGTTCGACATCCTCTGTGAATTTTCCCGCATCGTCCACCGGCGCGTAATTATCCAGACCGTATTCGAGACCGATTTCATAGTCTTCCTGTCCGTGGCCGGGAGCGATATGCACAGCGCCGGTTCCGGCTTCCAGGGTGACAAAGGGCGCCAGAATCAAAAGGCTGTTTCTTTTAATCAGCGGATGGACGCACTTCTGGCCTTCCAGAACTTCACCCTTGAATTCATCGAGAATCTCATATTTTTTATCGCGGAAACCGAAAGCGTCCAGGCAATAATCGAGCATGTCTTTGGCGACAATCAGCACTTCCTCATCAATCTTCACCGCGGTGTAAATAAAATCATCCTTGACGGCAATCGCGAGGTTGGCGGGAATCGTCCAGGGGGTAGTCGTCCAGATCACCATGTTGACTTTTTGACCAGCCAGTTTTGGAAGGACCTGGCTGACATCGGAGGTAAAAGCAAACTTTACATAGATGGACGGCGTGTGATGATCGGCATATTCCACTTCGGCTTCCGCCAGGGCTGTTCTGCAGGAGGCGCACCAGTAAACGGGTTTTTTACCTTTATAAACGCTGCCGTTGAGATAAAGTTTGCCGAATTCGGCAACGGTTGTGGCTTCATAAGGATAGGCCATCGTTAAATAGGGGTTTTCCCACTCGCCGAAGACACCGAGGCGTTTAAATTGTTCGCGCTGGGTGTCCACAAATTTTTCCGCATACACGCGGCAGGCTCGGCGTTTTTCCACCTGCGACATTCCCGATTTCTTGCCGCCTAATTCTTTATCCACCTGATGCTCAATGGGAAGGCCGTGGCAATCCCAGCCCGGCACATACACGCCGTCAAAGCCCGTCATGTTTTTAGCTTTGATGACGATATCCTTGATGATTTTATTGAGCGCCGTGCCCAGATGGATATTGCCGTTGGCGTACGGAGGGCCGTCATGCAGAATATAGGGCTTTTTGCCTTTGGCGCTCTCACGGATTTTTTGGTAAATTTTAACATCTTCCCACTTTTTGAGCATCTCCGGCTCTCTTTGCGCCAGATTGGCTTTCATCGGAAAATCCGTTTGCGGAAGATTTAATGTCTGTTTGTAATCCATTGCCTGTTACTCCTGTCTTCTTAAAATTGCATTTAAACACTGATTTATAATTAAATGCAGGGAACGATTGCGATAACCTGAAAGTCACAAGCCGCTCCCTGCGAATTATACTGATATACCGGATCAGACAAAGTGAACTATCACATAAACTTAGGACTTTCAAGCATAACTCTGGATGGGATTCATCGCATAAATTCTTTCTGAATTCTTATTGCAACCTGAATGATATTTTGTTATTTTCACAATGATTTTCAGAGATTCGTTTGTTGTTAACACAACAACCAAGGGAGCATAATTTGAAGATAAGGTTCATTTTCCTGGCGGTTCTGACGGGCATCGTGTTTTTATCGGTATCAACAGGTTCTTGTCAGAATGCGGTCGGTAAGTCTGAATGGGTGGAAAAAGTCGGCCGGGGTTCAGTGAATTGGTCGGCTGGCTATATTGAAGCAATCGGCATCGGCACACCGCCGGACAGAAGCGGAAATAAAATAAATGTCCGGCCCACGGTTTTGCGGGCGGCAAAGGTTGACGCCTACCACAATTTGTTGGAAATCACGAAAGGTATTCAGGTTAATTCCAGAACAAGCATTAAAGATTTTACAACGGAAAGCGACATCACCGACACGCAGGTCAGAGGTTTGACGAAAGGCGCACAGGTCGTTGATCAGCAGTATATGTCCAATGGCACTATGGAAGTCAGGGTAAGAATTCCTTTATATGGAAATTTGTCGCAAATCATCATTCCACTGTCGATTGATAAACACAAATCCGTTCCGCTTCCAGCGCCTTCATCTCCTGTTTCGGCAGCGCCCATTCCGGATATGGCTGCATCTCCGGCGCCTGGCGCCCATACCGGATTAGTGGTTGATGCCCGCGGTATCGGGGCGCGTCCGGCCATGTTACCGGGCATCTTTGATGAAAACGGCAAGGAAGTTTATGCTTTTACCGGAGAGGATGAGTGTATTGTCCAGCAGGGCAGGAGTGGATACGCGCGCGATCTTCCAGCGGCTGAGGGCCATCCGCGCGTTGCGGCTCATCCCGTAACCGTGAAAGCACTGAAAACCAGTGGTCCCGGTGGATCCGATTTAATGATCAGAAACGTTGATGCGTTGAAGCTGCGCGATTCTGCGGAGAGTGCGTCTTTCATTAAAAAATGCCGTGTCATGATCGTTCTGGATTAAACAGGAGTTATAACATGGAATCAATGGGCCGCAGTCACAAGCACTTTGTTGGTGGCTGCGGCTTTTTTCCAGGCTAGGGGGAGATTTTCAGACGACAATAAAATCCCCCTGTATCTCCCTTGTGCCACCTTTAACGTGGTTATAATGAGGGAATAGAAGAGGAAGAAGATTGTCTAAACGTATTGTTGTTCTGTCCGAAGAGGTAGCCAATCAAATTGCAGCCGGAGAAGTGGTGGAAAGACCGGCGTCAATTATCAAGGAACTGGTCGAAAATTCAATTGACGCAGGCGCCCGGGATGTTCGTGTTGAAATCACCAAAGGCGGTTGTCAGTCCATCAGAATCGTGGATAATGGCTCAGGCATTGAACGCGAAGATATGGCGCTTGTTTTTGAGCGCCATGCCACCAGTAAAATCTCCAAACTGGAAGATATATACAGGGTCGAGTCGTTCGGTTTTCGCGGCGAGGCGATGGCCAGTATTGCCTCCGTGGCCAGAGTGGAGATGCTAACCCGCCGCCCCGATGATCTGGAAGGAACAAAAGCCATCGCCCAGGCAGGATATCTTTCCGAAATATCTCCGACAGGCATGCCTGCCGGAACACAAATTACCGTGACGGAATTATTTGCCAATGTGCCGGCACGCCGGAAATTTCTTAAAACAGAAGCCACCGAGCAGAGCGCCTGCCTTGATGCAATTACCCGTGTGGCACTGGCCCATCCGGAAGTCCGTTTTACGGTAACAGCCGATGGTCGGGAAGTGTTTGCGGCGCCTGTTGCCCGGGATGTTTCCGAACGCGTTGCCATGGTTCTGGGGAATGATTTTACGGGGCATTGTCGGACAATCAGCGCACAAAAGGAAAATGTTCAGATTCAAGGTTTTATTTCCACACCGGAATTTACAAAATCCAATTCCAAAAGTATCTATCTGTTTGTCAATTCGCGCTTCATCCGGGACAACAGCATGACGCACGCGGTACTTGCCGCCTACCGGCAGGTGATCGAGCCCAGGCGCTATCCCGCAGCGGTTTTGTTCCTTGATTTGCCGGGTGCCGACGTCGATGTTAATGTTCATCCGGCTAAACTGGAAGTCCGTTTCAGAAATTCCCGGGAGATTTATGATCTGGTTTCCAAAACCGTAGCACAAAGTCTTGCCGGAGCGCAGATGTCGCCGGCCGCTTTTGCATATCGTTTAACGCCGCGCGAAAGAACATCCGCCGCCTCCGGATTCTGGCGATCGAAAGATTCCTATTCGGTTGCGGAGCGGCCAAACGAAATTTATTCGCGGCAGAATCTTCGGCAGGCGATAGACGATGATTTGTTTATGCGCGCGGGAAATTCATCAGAAATTCCCGGTCAGGTTGAAGACGTTTCCCGCGGCGAAAAGATCACCTTTGCCAATCGAAGATATCTGGGGCAGTTTGCCGATACGTATCTGGTATTCGGGAGTCATGATGGTGTGATGCTGGTGGATCAGCACGCGGCGCATGAAAGGATTATCCTGGAGCGCTTAAAGGCGTCCTCCGAGCAGCAAGCGGTCAGTCAGCCCTTACTGATACCGGAGGTTGTCAGCCTCACGCCCGCGCAGATCACTCTTTTTGAAAGTGCGCTCCCCATGCTCAGCGACGTCGGCCTGGAACTGGAAATATTCGGCCGCGACGCTATTGTGGTGAAGGCTATGCCCGCCAGTCTGCCGCATGTCCCGCCATGCGATATCATCTCCGACCTGGCGGATCAACTGGGCGATCAACTGGCTTTGCCGTCACTGACGGAACGCAAAGAAAAGATCCTGGCATCCCTGGCCTGCCGCGCGGCGATCAAGGCCAATGCGGTTCTTTCCGCCGAGGAAGTCGACGCTTTGTGCAGAGATCTGGAGAAAACGCCTTTTAATGCCACCTGTCCGCACGGACGCCCGATCAGCGTTCATTTTTCTCTCTATGAAATCGAAAGAATGTTTAAACGGAAATAAGATGCCCAGGATTCCGCTCATTGTCATTTGTTCACCCACGGCGACGGGGAAAACCGATCTGGCCATTCGACTGGCCGAGGCCTTCGGAGGAGAAATCGTCAATGCCGATTCGTTACAGGTTTACCGTTATCTGGACATTGGTACGGCTAAACCCACTGAAGAAGAAAGAAAACGAATAGCCCATCATATCATTGATGTTGTCAATCCGGATGAAGAATATAACGCCGCTATATATGCCGAGCAGGCGAGGGCGATTATTGAAAAGTTGGCAAGCGCCGGTAAATCTCTTTTCGTCGTTGGCGGAACGGGTTTATATATCCGGGCGCTGCTACAGGGCATCATTGCGACACCCCCGGTCGATGAAAATATCCGTAATTATTATCGGGATCTGAGGGATCGGCAGGGCCGGGAATATCTTTTCAACCTGCTTCGCCAAAGAGATCCGCAGGCGGCGGAGCGTATCAATCCAAATGACGCCGTGCGGGTGATCCGGGCGCTGGAGGTGCTGGAGCAAAGCGGTCAGTCCATTGTCACTCTACAGCAACAGCATTCGTTTGCCGATTGTCCTTACACTGTCAGTAAGATCGGACTTCGTGTTGAACGTGATGAATTGAAAAAGAGAATTATCGCAAGAACCTCGCGGATGGTTGATGCGGGGTTGGTCGATGAGGTTCGTGGATTGCTGAAAAGGGGTTACAGCGAAAATTTAAAACCGCTGCAATCATTGGGATACAAACAGGTTATTGAATTTATCCTTGGCCGTTATCCATGGAATCATGCGATGGATTTGATCAATCGGAATACCTGGCAATATTCAAAAAGACAGATGACGTGGTTTTCGGCGGATAAAACCATCAACTGGTTTACTCCGGATCAGTTTGAGGAAATCCGGGGGACCGTTGAGAAATTCCTGACGAATCAGAAGGTTCATGAAGAAAAACAACCCTGATTAATCTATGAAAGCTCACCAGAACCAATTGAACCCCTCCTTAATATTGACTTGACTTAAAACCACACTAAAGCTAACTATGGGGTCGCGTTTTTAAGGAAAAATGGCGGGATATTTAAGCGGGAAACTGATTTAGGGAATAAGCAATAAATTGAAGTCGAAAAGGGCGTAAGCCCTTTTCGAGTATAATAGATGGGGGAATAATATTTCATGGCAACAAAAGAATTAGGCAAAGCGTTTGAACCGGCCGAGGCCGAAGAAAGATTATACAATTACTGGATAAAAAATAAGTATTTTCACGCGCAGGATAAAAGTGAGGCGCCGGCTTTTTCCATTGTCATCCCGCCACCGAATGTCACCGGGATGCTGCACATGGGGCATGCGCTCAATAACACCCTGCAGGATGTCATCATTCGTTTCAAAAGAATGCAGGGTTATAACACCTTGTGGATGCCGGGCATGGATCATGCGGGGATTGCCACACAAAATGTGGTGGAACAGCAATTAACAAAAGAAGGATTATCCCGTCATGATCTGGGACGCGAGAAATTTATCGAGCGCGTCTGGGAATGGAAGGAAAAATACGGCGGCGTGATTATCAATCAATTGAAACGCCTGGGATGTTCCTGTGACTGGGAGCGGGAACGATTTACCATGGATGAAGGTCTTTCCCAGGCCGTCAGGGAGGTTTTTGTACGGCTTTATAAAGAAGATATGATTTACCAGGGCGACTATATTGTCAACTGGTGTCCTCGCTGTCATACCGCAATTTCCGATCTGGAAGTGGAATTCAAGCAGGATCAAAGCTTCCTGTGGAATATTCGTTATCCGATGGCCGACGGCAGTGGAGAAATTGTGGTTGCCACGACCCGGCCGGAGACGATGCTGGGGGATACCGCCGTGGCGGTCCATCCCGCCGATCCCCGCTATAAAGATAAAGTAGGCAAATTTGTCATTTTGCCGCTGATGAACAAACAAATTCCGATCATCGCCGACGACTACGTCACGATGGATTTCGGCTCCGGCGCGGTGAAGATCACCCCCGGTTCTGATCCCAACGATTTTGCCATGGCCCAGCGTCATCATCTGGAAATCATTTCGATCATGGACGGACAGGGGATCATTAATAAATATGGCGGAAATTATAAAGGACAGGATCGCTACGAGGCTCGCCGGAATGTGGTTGCCGATCTGGAAAAAGGCGGTTATATGGTCGGAACCGAACCTTACGCGCACAATGTCGGTCAGTGTTACCGCTGCAAAACGGATATTGAACCGATGGTTTCCAAACAGTGGTTTGTCAAAATCAAACCGCTGGCCAAGCAGGCCATTGCCGCCGTCACCAAGAAAAAGACAAAGATTGTTCCCGCTTCCTGGGAGGCGACGTATTTTGACTGGATGAACAACATTCGTGACTGGTGCATCTCGCGCCAGTTGTGGTGGGGACACCGCATTCCCGTGTGGTATTGCGGCGATTGCGGAAAAGTCATTGTGGCCACGGTGGATCCCGACGCCTGTCCGGATTGCAAAGGCACGAAACTTCGGCAGGACGAGGACGTCCTCGATACATGGTTCAGTTCTTCTCTCTGGCCTTTTTCCACCTTAGGCTGGCCCAAGAGAACCGACGCGCTCAAGACCTTCTATCCGACATCGCTGCTCATTACCGGATTCGATATTCTGTTTTTCTGGGTGGCCCGGATGATGATGATGGGCATTTACGTGATGAAGGATGTCCCCTTTAAAGATGTTTATCTCCATGCGCTGGTCCGCGACGAAAAAGGCGAGAAGATGAGCAAGTCAAAGGGCAACAGCATTGACCCGCTCGTGATGATCGACCAGTATGGAACGGACGCATTTCGCTTCACGCTGGCGGCTTACACGGCGCAGGGACGCGACGTGCGCATGTCGCCTGAGCGCATTGAAGGTTATAAATTCTTTGTCAACAAAATCTGGAACGCGGCGAAACTGACGCTTAACAATCTGGCAGATTTCGATGAATCCGCGCCTTGTGCCGCGACGGATTCCCTGCCGGAAAAATGGATCAAAGCGAAATTAAACGAAGCCATTGCCGATGTGACAAGAGGCCTCGATGAATACCGTTTCAACGATGCTACCGCCGCCATTTATAATTTCATCTGGCATGAATACTGTGACTGGTACCTCGAAATCAGTAAACCCGCTTTCTATGGCAAGATCAGTCCCGAACAAAAACAGGTCACCCAGCGGACGATGAAAGAAGTATTCGGCACCATGTTGCAACTTCTCCATCCGTTCATGCCGTTTGTTACGGAAGAGCTCTGGCAGACGCTGCATGGCAGTGATGAAAATTCCATCATGGTCAGCAAATTTCCCGTTGTTTTGGAGACATGGAATGAGCCGGCGGCTCAAAAAGAAATGGAGATGCTGATGGAGATCATCACCTCCATCCGTAATATCCGCGGTGAAATGCGTATTCCGCCTTCGCACAAATTAAAAGTTTTGATTTCCGTTGTAGATGAGCAAAGTCAAAAAACAATTGAAACAGGCCGTGGTTACATTTTAAATCTGTCTAATCTCGAGTCCCTGGCGGTGGAAGTGAATCTGGTTGAGCCCAAGGGAGTGGCCACCGGTGTTGTCGGTCCGATAAAAATATTTGTACCGCTGGCCGGCATTGTGGATATCGCCGGCGAGAAAGCACGGCTGGACAAGGAACTGGCGAAAGTATCCAAAGATCTGGAGCAGAGTTCCCGGAAGCTTGCCAATCGTGACTTCCGCGCTAAAGCCGCTCCGGAAATTATTCAGAAGGAAGAAGATAAATTAAAAGATTTCCAGGAAAAATATACCGCCCTGGAGGGTGCTCTGAAAAAACTGAAAGATATTGCTACAGGACAATAGATGGTTTCTCTACAAATTAAAAACATCATTGAAGCCGCGCTGGCCGAAGATATCGGTACAGGCGATATCACTACGCAGGCCACCATCAGCCCGAAAAAGAAGGGCAGAGCCCAGGCGATTGCCAAGGACGATTTCATTATCGCCGGGCTGGATGTTTTTGAGGAAGTATTTAAATGTCTGGATAAAGACATCAAAGTTAAAAAAATGATCGCCGATGGTCAACGGGCCAGGAAAGGCGCTGTCATTGCCGAAGTCGCGGGAAATCTGTCCAATATCTTACAAGCGGAGCGCGTCGCGCTGAATCTTTTTCAGCGTATGTGCGGAATTGCGACGCTGACCGAAAAGTATGTGGAAGCCGTGCGCGGTACCAAAGCAAAAATTCTTGATACGCGTAAAACCGTACCTGGTTTGCGTATTCTGGACAAGATGGCGGTACGCATCGGTGGCGGTCAGAACCATCGCACCGGTCTGTATGATGGTGTCCTGATCAAAGATAATCATATTGAAGCTGCCGGCAGCATCACGGCCGCCGTGAAAGCGCAAAGAAAACGATTGCCTCACACCTTGAAGATCGAAGTGGAAACGAAAAATCTAAAAGAAGTCAAAGAAGCTCTCGCCTGTGGCGTGGACATCATTATGTTGGACAATATGAATAATGAAACCATGAAGAAAGCTGTCGATTTCATTACCGGTAGAGCCCTTACCGAGGCTTCCGGCAATGTTAATCTGACAAGAGTTACCGAAATCGCCGCCACCGGTGTTGACCTGATTTCTATAGGCGAACTCACCCATTCCGTTCGAGCCGCCGATATATCACTTAAAGTTCAAGGTTCAAGGTTCAAGGTTCAAGGTTAACTATGTCGCAATTTATTGTAATGTCATTCCGGGCAAGCGAAGCGCGACTCGGAATCCAGTTGTTCCGACCTACAAAACGTTATGAACTTTAATCAAGAATCCTTAAGGCAGAATCTTGCCGGTAAATCCATCGGCCATCAACTTCATTATTACGAAGAAATCGGTTCGACGAATGATGAGGCTTTTCGCCTGGGTGTGGCAGGCGCGCCGGAAGGGACTGTGTTGATTGCACAAAGCCAGAGTGCGGGCAAGGGGCGCATGCAGCGGGTCTGGCATTCACCGGCCGGCGCCAATATTTATACGTCCATTATCTTGCGTCCAAACTTTGAACCGTCCCGGGCACCGCAGATTTCGATCGCTGCCGGCGTCGCTGTGGCGGAAACGCTCAACATTTACTGTCCGGGCAAAGTGTGGCTCAAATGGCCCAATGATGTTTTGATCGGCACAAAGAAGGTTTGCG
Source organism: uncultured Smithella sp. (assembly GCA_964445385.1). GTDB lineage: Bacteria > Desulfobacterota > Syntrophia > Syntrophales > Smithellaceae > UBA8904. Next base: position 33,813 of record CAYULE010000001.1, on the reverse strand, counting down.
GCATTCTGGCGCAGATGAAGGTATCGGGAAACGCCGTTGACTTTGTTGTTGTGGGTATCGGCATTAACGTTAATTTGAATTATCAAGAATTTCCGCAGGATATTCAGGAAATTGCGACATCTCTGGCCATTGAAACAGGCCGTGAAATATCGCGTTTGGAATTGATAATTAGCCTGTATGAAAATATGGCAAAATGGTATAGAGAGCTGTCTCGAAACGGGTTTATCCCCGTTAAAGAAAAATGGCTGAGTCTGTCTTCGATGATGGACAAGCCTGTTTCCGTTGTGTTTCGGGAAGAAGTGGTGAGTGGTATGGCTGTGGGATTGGATGATGACGGTTCGCTGATCCTCCTGACAGCGGAAAATAAAAAGGTGAATATTTCAGCGGGAGACGCGACAATCTTAAAGAGGTGAACATTTATGCTTTTAGTCATTGATGTAGGGAATACCAATACCGTGTTGGGGCTTTATGATGAAGCACAATTAATCCACGATTGGCGGATCCGAACGGAAATTGATCATACCATTGATGAATATGGTGTGCTTATTTATAATTTATATCAATCCAGCCGGATGAAAGCAAAAGAGATCAAATCCGTCACCGACATTATTATTTCATGTGTCGTTCCACCGATGCTCAATATTCTGGAACCTCTCTGCATCAAGTATTTTAACATCAAACCGATGATTGTAGGGCCCGGAATCAAAACGGGGATGCCGATTTTTTACGATAATCCCAAGGAAGTGGGTGCTGACCGGATCGTTAATGCGGTGGCTGCCTACGATAAATATCGTAAAGAATCGATTATTGTGGATTTCGGTACGGCAACTACTTTTGATTATGTTTCGCCAAAGGGCGAATACATGGGGGGCTGCATTGCTCCGGGCATTGTGATTTCCAGTGAGGCGCTTTTTGAACGCGCGTCTAAATTACCGCGTGTCGAATTCAGTAAACCAAAAACCATTATTACGAAAGATACGGTCAGTGCCATGCAGGCGGGCATTATGTATGGTTATGCGGGCTTGGTGGACGGCATTGTCGAACGCATGAAAGCCGAGGTGAAAACCAAACCGATGGTGATTGCCACGGGAGGCCTGGCGCGAATCGTGGCGCAGGAAGCAAAGTGTATTGATAAAATAGAAGAGATGCTGACGTTGGAAGGTTTGCATCTCATCTACCAGCTTAATTGCAAAACATGTTAAATGTTGGCTTAACGGGCGGTATCGCCTGCGGAAAATCAACCGTCGCGCAAATGTTTATGCGTCTGGGCGGTCATCTGATTGATTTTGATAAACTGGCACATGAAGTCCAGGAGCCCCGAAAGCCTGCCTGGGAGGATATTGTCAACTGCTTTGGTTCGGGTATTTTGCAACCGGATCAAAATATTGACCGTAACAAGATGGCGGCGATTGTATTTAACAATCCCGAAAAGCTCCGCAGACTCAATACCATCGTTCATCCGAGGGTGTTTGAAGAGTGGTGTGCCCGTTTGGACGCCATTAAAATAAAGAAACCACACGCGATCATTATTTCGGATGTGCCTCTGTTATTTGAAGGCGGGATGCAGCACCTGTTTGATCTGACGGTTCTGGTGAGGATTGATCCTGAAGAGCAAATCGACCGTCTGATGGCGCGTAATGCTGTTTGTCGCGAGGATGCCGAGCTTCGATTATCATGCCAGATGCCTATCCGGGATAAAGTCCAGCTGGCGGATATTGTAATTGATAATGAAGGTTCGATTCATGAGACAGAAAAGAAAGTAGCAGACGTGTGGCGAAGTTTGCAGGAAAAGGAAAAAAATAAGAGAAACTGAAGGGTTCAAATCTTGAAATTAAACCCTCACAGGACATCATAAAGATCGGAGGTAATCAGATGATTGAGAAAAACGTTAAAACAGATTTCAGCGCTAAGATTTCAGAGCCGGTGATCGGAGCAGGCACCTTTGTTCACCCGCTGGCGGCGGTAATCGGCAATGTCATTTTGGGAAATAATGTCATGGTCGCGCCGACAGCGTGTGTGCGTGGCGACGAGGGTCAGCCGCTTTATGTGGGGGATGACACCAACGTGCAGGATGGTGTGGTCATTCACGCGCTGGAGACGGAGCTGGACGGCAAACCGGTGGAAAAAAATCAAATGGATGTTAATGGTAAAAAATACGCGGTCTATGTGGGGAACCGGGTGTCACTTGCTCATCAGGTGCAGATTCACGGGCCCGCTGTTGTTATGGATGATACGTTTGTCGGGATGAAAGTCCTGGTCTTCAAATCTTCTGTCGGGAAGAATTGCGTTATTGAGCCGGGCGTTATTCTGATGGGTGTCAAAGTGGCGGATGGTCGCTATGTGCCGGTAGGGTCGGTTGTTAAAACCCAGGCCGAAGCGGATGCGCTGCCCGTCATCACCGCCGACTATCCCCTCAAGGATATGAATAAAGGTGTGCTGCATGTGAACAAAGCGCTGGCCAAAGGATACCTGGCTGCCGCAAAATAATTAAGTTAAAGGATAGAAAAAATAGCCGATTCAATAAGAGAACATGAACCGGCTATTTTCATTATATGATGTTAGTCAAAAGCAAATCCGCAAGTTATGACCGTAAAAAGTATGCCTGTCTTTCCTGCGGCACGACGGAAAACATCGGGAAGCGTCGCTATTGCTCTGTGAAATGCAGACAACATCTGCGTCAAAAGCTCAACACAAGGAGCGGTTTGTTGCAGGCTTTGAATACGCGTTATGCCACCTTTTATTTTACGGATACGCTGATTATTCTGGATGTGGTTCCTCATGGCATCCGCGAGATATTCCGTTATGCGGCATTGCGCACGGATGGCAGTAAACCGGCGGAAGATTTCGGCAGAATGACCAACCGGCTGGGCGCCGCCTGGTGGGAAGAAGAAAAGCGGACAAAAAAAAATTATCTGGCTTCCCGGCACGTTATGGAGATGGCGGAAAGATTGGCTATATCTGAAGGGCTCACGCGTCCTCGATTCATTAAAGTTCCAACGGTCAAACCGGATAATTTAATTTTACTGGATATGACGAAGGTTGATCTGGGGGCCCGTGAGTTGGGCAAAGTGATCAAAAACGCCTACCGCCGGCAGGTTAAAATCCATCATCCCGATGCGGGCGGCCAGGCCTCCGCTTTCCGAAAAATTCACGAGGCTTATCAAGAGCTGCTGCGCTGGGCCGATGATCCCAAATTCATCCGGCGCCGCGGCTTTTCCGATAAGTGGTATTATGACGGCGACAACCAAAAATGGGTCCAGCCGATGCCGGCAAAGCAAACCTGAATGATACAATAATATCACACTATTTTTCTTCAGTTTCTGACTTCCTTCATTTGCCTCCGCCCAGTGCCTTATAGAGCGAGACAGTATTATTGAGCTGAAAAAGACGCAGAGCAATCAGTCCCTGTTCGGCGCCGTATAGTGAGCGCTGAGCGTCCAGAACGGAGAGGTAACTGTCAATTCCCTTCTTATAACGCATATCGGAGAGCCGGTAAGCTGTCGCCAGAGCATTGACCAATGACCGTTGAGCTTCGATCTGTTGATTGACGGTTCCTTGCACGGCAAGAGCGTCGGCTACCTCCCGAAAAGCCGACTGGATGGCTTTCTCATACTGAGCCACAGCAATTTTTTTATCTATTTTGGTTACATCGTAGGCAAACCAGGTGCGGGCGTCAAAAATCGGCATAACGATCTGCGGAGTAAAACTCCATACCCCTGAACCGGCCTTGAAGAGACCGGAAAGATCGGCGCTGGCGGTTCCGGCAGAGCCTGTTAATATGATGCGCGGAAAAAAAGCCGCGCGGGCGGCGCCTATATTGGCATTGGCCGCTTTGAGCTGATGTTCCGCCGCCAGAACATCCGGCCGGTGCAATAGCAGGTCGGAGGACAGACCGGCAGATATTTCACGGGGTGGACTGACGCCTGCTAATTCCGAGGCCAGAAGTTCCTGAGGGACCGGAGAGGCGACCAGAAGATTCAAGGCGTTTTCAGATTGTGCTGTGAGTTGTGTGTAACGGGCAACTTCACCCCGGGCCGCATCCACCTGGCTTTGCGAACGACGGAGATCCAGCTCGGAGATAAAGCCGACATCATATTGTTTCTGGATCAGTTTGTAGGCGGTTTCCTGCGCCGTAAGTGTTTTTGATACCAGCTGGAGAGATTCCCGGTTGGCAGCCACGGCCAGATAAGCTTGTGCCACTGTGGAGATCAACATCATCTGCGCACCGCGGCGAGCCTGATCCGTGGCCAGGTATTCTTCCAGGGCCTTGTCTTTCAGGCTGCGGATACGGCCGAAAAAATCTATTTCCCAGGACGTGATGCCGATACTGGCATCATATCGTTCGGAGGTCATAGCGCTGCCACTGGATGATAGATCCGCCGGAACACGTCCTTTATACCAGCTTCCGACGGCATTGATCGAAGGCAAAAGTGAGACTTTCCCGATGCCGTACATCGCCTTCGCTTTTTCAACATTCAAAACCGCCACCCGCAGGTCACGGTTGTTGTCCAAGGCTGTTTCAATCGTTTTTTGCAAGTTCTTATCGGTGATGAACTCCCACCACTTTAACCCCGTTGCCACTGGAGTGGTTACCGCGAGAGCGGGTTCGCTGTATGCGGCGCCGGTTGGCCATTGGGATGGAACCGGCGCATCCGGACGCCTGTATTTCGGGGCCATCGTGCATCCACCCAGTATGAAGACGATGATAAACAGTAAAAGAAATAATTTTCTATTCATATCATTTAACCTCTGATGAATTCGCGCTCTCAGCACCGGTCGATTTCCGCTTTTGCTGTCTGCCAAAGAGCTTTTCGATCAGCACGTAAAACAACGGGGCAAAAACAACCACCAGGAGGGTTGCTGTAATCATTCCTCCCAATACGCTGGTGCCGATGGCGTTCTGGGCGCCTGCGCCCGCGCCGGTGGTGATGGCCAGAGGCAGGACCCCGAAACCGAAGGCCAGCGAGGTCATGAGAATCGGGCGGAATCGGAGCTTTGCTCCCTCGATGGTGGCTTCAATGACTCCCATACCTTTTTCCAGTCCGCTCTTGGCAAACTGGACGATCAGGATCGCGTTTTTTGTGGCCAGGCCCAGCGTCGTCAGAAGTCCGATCTGGAAATAAACATCATTGGCCAGTCCGCGCGAACTTGATGCGATGATCCCGCCGATGACACCCAGCGGCAGCACCAGCAGGATGGCGATGGGAATCGTCCAACTCTCATAGAGTGCGGCCAGACATAAAAAAATCACGAAAATGGAGAAGGCATACAAAAGCGGCGCCTGGGAACTTGCCATCCGTTCCTGATAGGAAAGACCGCTCCAGTCAAAACCAAAACCATTGGGCAGCTTTCCCATGGCGTCTTCCATGGCCTGCATGGCTTCGCCCGAACTCTTACCCGATGAAGGTTCTCCCCATATGTTGATGGAGGGGAATCCGTTAAAGCGTGTGAGTCTTGGAGCGCCGGACGTCCAGCGGCCCGAGGCAAAAGAAGAAAAAGGAACCATTTTACCCTGAGTGTTGCGGACATAGAGCTTTTCCAGGTCTTTGGGCAGCATACGGTAGGGAGCATCCGCCTGGATATACACTCTTTTGATGCGGCCGCCCTGAACAAAATCGTTGGCGTAGGCGCTGCCGAAAGCGGCGGAGAGGGTGGTGTGGATGGACGTGATGGGAATCCCGAGGGCGCCGGCTTTTTCCCAGTCCACATCGATACGGTATTGAGGAACATCCTCCATGCTGTTGGGCCGGACCTTGGTGACCCTGGAGTCCTTGGCCGTAAGGCCCAATAGCTGGTATTGTCCTTCCATCAGGGCCTGATGACCCAACCCCCCGCGGTCCAGCAACTGAAAGTCGAACCCCATGGATGTGCCCAGTTCCGGAACAGCCGGCGGTTGAAAGGTGAATACCATGGCGTTGCGGATGCCGGAAAGGGCGCCCATGGCTCTTCCGGCAATGGCCTTGGCTTTCAAATCAGCCCGGTCGCGCAGGTGCCAGTCTTTAAGTCTGATCCAGACCATGCCGTTATTTTGCGACCGTCCGGAAAATCCGATACCGGTAATGGTCATCACCATTTCCACGGCTTCTTTTTCATTTTCCCGAAAATATTTATCAATTTGTTTCGTGATCTCTCCGGTCTGTTCCAGCGTGGAGCCTGTGGGCATGATGACCTGGGCAAGCAGCGTTCCCTGGTCTTCATCCGGTAGATAAGCGGTGGGCATGCGCAGGAACAAAACGCCCATGACAACGATGATCACGGCAAAGACAGCCAGATAGCGTTTTTTCCGGGTGAGGGAATGGCCGACCAGTCTCACATAATGGTCCCGAAGGCTGAAGAACATGCGATCGAACCACAAGAGAAATGGCCTTGCAAAAAAGACGGCATTTTCCGCCGGTTCGTGCCCGGCTTTTACCGGTTTGAGGAGTGCTGCGCACAAAACCGGTGTCAGGATCAAGGCCACGACGACCGAAAGAAGCATCGCCGAAATAATCGTTATGGAAAACTGGCGATAGATGACGCCGGTTGAGCCCGGGAAGAAGGCCATGGGGCCGAAAACGGCGGCCAGCACCAGTCCAATGCCGACAAGCGCGCTGGTAATTTGTTCCATGGATTTGGCCGTGGCTTCTTTGGGAGGAAGTCCCTCCTCGCTCATGATGCGTTCCACGTTTTCCACGACCACGATGGCGTCATCGACCAGAAGGCCGATGGCGAGCACCATGGCAAACATCGTCAGCATGTTAATGGAATATCCGAAGAGCCCCAAAACGGCGAATGTTCCCAGTAGAACCACCGGTACGGCGATGGTGGGAATAAGCGTGGCCCGTATGTTGCCCAGAAAAAGCAACATCACCAGAAAGACCAGCACGATGGCGATGACCAGGGTCTTGATCACTTCATTGATGGAGACTTTGATGAAGGTGGTCGAATCGTTGGGATAGACGACTTTCATGCCGGCGGGGAAAAACCGGCTCATCTCCGCCATTTTTGCTTTAACGTTATCGGCCGTATCCAGGGCGTTGGCGTCCGGCGACTGCCGGATGGCGATGCCCGCGGCAGGCCTGCCGTTGTTGAAAACCTGGATATCATAAATCTCCGTACCCAGCTCGGTTCGTCCTACATCACTGATACGCACAATGGAGCCGTCCGGATTGGTTCGAAGAGGAATCCGGCCAAACTCCTCAGGCGTTGAAAGCATATTCTGAACGATGATCGTTGCATTTAAACGCTGGCCGGGAATGGAGGGTGCACCGCCGAACTGGCCTGCGGAAACCTCTACGTTATAGGATTTAAGCGCCACGAGAACATCTTCGACAGTTATTCGATAATCCGTCAGCTTTTGGGGATTGAGCCAGACACGCATGGCATAACCGCTGCCAAAGACTTCCACTTCGCCCACTCCGGGAACACGCGCCATAATTTTTTCCAGGTTGGATTTGGCATAGTCTCTCAGATCCGTGCCGTCCATCGAGCCGTCTTCCGAAATCAGGCCGACGAACATCAGATAATTGCGCGTTGATTTGGTGACCTGCACTCCCTGGCTCTCCACCACATCGGGCAGACTCGACATAGCGGACTGAACCTTATTTTGCACCTTGGACCAGGCGACATCCGGATCAGTCCCCGGAGCGAAAGTCAACTCCAGGCGGGAGCCGCCCGCAGAATCACTGGAGGCGGACATATAGATCAGATTGTCCAGGCCTGTCATTTTCTGCTCGATGACCTGGGTGACACTGTTTTCCACGGTCTCGGCGGAAGAGCCGGGATAGGAGGCCGAAATCGCAATGGTGGGCGGGGCCATTTGCGGATATTGGGAAATAGGCAGATTGTAGATGGCGATGATACCCACTGCCATGATGATAATGGCAATGACCCACGCGAAAACCGGACGATCCAAAAAGAATTTTGACAACATGAGACGACCCCCCGTTAATTTGTTTTTGCAGGCGGGGCCGCGTTGTTTATTTTCCCGCTGTTTTGCTTGCCGATTTCAAAAGGGACGGCTTTTACGGGAATACCCGGTTTTACTTTCAGCATTCCTTCGACAATTACCCGATCGCCTTCTTCAAGGCCTGATGAAACCAGCCAGGTATCTCCGATGGCTCTATCAAGCGTGAGAGGCCGTTTCTGAACGGTTCCTTTGGCATCCACGATTAATGTCAGAGGATTCCCCTTGGGATCTCGGGACACGGCCTGCTGGGGTATGAGGATGGCCTTTTTATGGATGCCTTCCTGTACAACTGCCCGGACAAACATGCCCGGCAGCAGGATGCCTTCCGGATTGGGGAATAAAATTCGTAGAACGACTGATCCGGTGGTTGGATCGACGGTAATGTCACGAAATTGCAGGTTCCCTGTTAATGGATATTCTGTGCCATTATCTAAAAGAAGTTTAACCTTTTGTTGATTCTTGCCGTTTCGATCCAATTGCCCTTCTTGAAGCTGGCGGCGCAGGCGAAGAATATCAGCCGTGGACTGGTTGACATCCACATACATCGGATCCAGTTGCTGAATGGTGGCCAATGCTGCTGGCTGTTGAGCCGTTACCAGGGCACCCTCGGTAACGGTTGACTTTCCAATACGACCCGAAATAGGCGCGGTAATACTGGTGTATTTCAAATTAATGCGGGCGGTTTCGAGTGTGGCCTTCCCATATTGAATATCCGCCTGAGTCTGTTTCAACGCTGCGGCCGCATTGTCGTAATCCTGTTGGCTGACTGCCTTATCGACCAGCAGTTCCCGCATGCGGTCCGCCCTCAGCTTAACAGCCATGAGGTTAGCCTCGGCTCTGGCCAGTGTAGCCTTGGCATTGTCAAGTGCCGCCTGGTAGAGGGCGGGATCGATTTGAAAGAGAACCTGGCCGGCGCGCACATCAGCGCCTTCCGTAAACAGACGTTTTTTGATAATGCCGCCTACTTGAGGACGCACTTCAGCGACTAAATTGGCGGACGTCCGACCGGCCAATTCGGTTGTGGTGGCCACGGGCTTTAGTTGTATTGCTAGAAAGGCAACTTCAGGCGTCGGGGGTGGTCCGCCTTTTTTATCCCCACAACCAACAAAAATCAAACCCGTAAGAAGAATAACCGCGACAGTTATCAGCCCGACTCTGCAATTCCTTTTCATTGAACACCTCTGTTTAAAGAATAAATTCCATTTTTTGATCATAAAATATTTTGCATTACCTCTTGATTGCATCCCAGCAGGCTTCGGTAATTTGTCGGATCAGGGATTCCTCCAACACAACAAAACCGAGCGTATGGTCGCGTATCAAAAAAATCATGGGACCGATGGCCAGAGAACTAAGCACAATGATCGGTAAATCTTTCAGAATCTGTTGAGAGATTCCCTCATCAAAGATTCTTCGGAGTGTATCGTGACCATCATGATTAATATTCTCGCTCAAAAGTTTGTCGCGACGTTTGGAAATTCCGTAAGGGGAGCTGAAGTACTGTTCCATATAACGGAAATAAAGGGGGTGCATGATAAGATACCGACAAAGTTCACCGAATACGTAGAAAAATTGTTCTTTAACCGGCTTCCCTGTCGGGTAATTGCCAAGGAGAAGCTCCGTCAACTTGTCTTCAATTTCCTGGAACAACTCGTTGATGAGTACATCCTTATTTTCAAAATACCGATAGATTGTGCCGGCGGCCACACCTGCTTTTTCAGCGATGTCAGCCATCGGGGCGCCGTGGAACCCCCGTTCGGAAATGAGTTCCAGGGATGCTTGAATTATGTCAGCACGTTTATCCGATTTATTCATCAATTTGACCTATATTTGTGAATGAACATTCATTCATTCGAGTGGATAAATATCTACATTAGAATTGATAATGATGTCAAGAAATTTATCCAGACGATGAATGTTGGTATATCTCTATTTATATTAATAAGTTAAATATCTGCAATTCGGCTTTTTTAGAAGATAAAAGGCCTTTTATCGACCTGTCATCTGTAAATATGAAGTCAAATGGTTTCTGTAACTAGCTTTTGCATCTGTCAACCGATCGTTAGTTTGTTGAAGCATGGCTTGCGCTTCCAACAGATCGGTGATGCTGGTTAATCCATTTTCGTAACTGACTTGATTCATCTTCAGATTTTCTTCGGCCTGAGTTTTTGCTTCTTCGCTCAATAATACCTGCTGGTATGTGTCCGACAAATCCTGCCATGCTTTTTGCATCTGAAGCAGGAGTAATTCAGAATAATCCTTGAAATTGTTCTGCGCGATTTTCTCTTTAACCCTTCGTTCACTCAATGTATGAGAAGCCTCCCACCATTTGGAAATGGGGATAGAGAGGGTGCCGAAAATCATTGCATTTGTTTTATCACTCCCTTCATCGAGTTTCATGTAAATTCCACCGACACCGACGCCGGCTTGAGGAAGGTATTCTCCGAGTTTCATTTTTGTCTGCAATTCTTCTGCGCGTACCGACGATTTCAATAATTTGTGTTCGGTTCTGTTTTCCAGTGCTTTTGCGTGATCAACGTAATAGGTTTGCGGAAGATCGATGATAAGCAAAGTGTCTTTAAGCACGAGCGACGGATCATACCCGATTCCAATGTATTGGCAGAATGCCATGGTGGCAAGCTTCTTTCCGTTTTCAACTTTTGATTTATTGAGAAGGATTTCGCTGCGTTTCAATTTAACTTTCAAAACGTCGTTCTTCAAGATGAGACCTGCGTTAAATGCATCTTCCGTCTGCACCAGAAGCCTGTTCAGCAGTTCTTCATATTTCTGGAGCGTGTGTATTTTTTCGGTAAGCGCTACCACGAGCCAGTATTGCTCTTCTGTTTTCAGCAGCACTTCATTTTGAGAAAGTCGGCCCTTATGTTTGCTTACATCTTCTCCAAGTGAAGCCAGTTGATTGCCGTAAAGTATTCGGCCGCCGGCAAATACGGGTTGAACAGCGGTTGCCATTCCCAGGGTTCCGCTTTTGAGCAGGCCCAGTCCCAGCAACTCTATCAGCTCATCGTCGGCTTTGAACATTGTGCCGCTTGCGCTGATGGTCGGAAAATAATTGGTAAACGCCGCTTTCTTTTTCTGTCGCGCGGCTTCGATTTCGAGATCACTGTTTTTGATTTTATAATTATTCTGAAGCGCAAGCTGTTTGCTTTCCGTAAGCGAAAGGGTCTGCTGTGCAAAAGCTTGGTTGATACCCAAGATGGCTATGATGGACAAAAAGATCAATATTTTTTTCATAGGGTTTCACTTTCTTGAGGGTTGTCAAAATCAGACTGATGGAAGAAATAATAAAGCACCGGAAGGACGAGCAGCGAAAGTACCACACCAAAAATCAGGCCGAAGCATATAACCGAACCCAGCGGACCCCATAACGATGAACCGCTTGCAATCATCGGTATAACTGCAACAGCGGCGGCGGCCGCGGTCAGAAAGATTGGACGCATTCTTCGCTTCGCGGCGGAGATGGCGGCTTCTTCAAGTGTTTGCCCATGTTTCCTGCGTAGTTCTTCCGCATACGAGATATAAATAATTCCATTACGCACGACGATGCCCATCAAGCCGATCACTCCGATGATTGCTGTCACGCTTAACGGATATCCGGTAATAAAAACGCCGAGGGCCGCTCCAAAGATACTCAACGGCATCGTCAGCATGATCAGTAGAGATGTTCTGATGTTTCTAAACTGGACCATCAGGATCAGGAAAATAATGGCGATGCTGACTGCCAGTGACCAGTATAGTGGGGTCAGAAATTCGATATTGTCCCGGTGCTCTCCACCGTATTCGATTCCGACGCCTGCCGGGAGTTGCAATTTATCTATTTGTGGTTTTACTCTGCCGAAAATAGAGGATGTGTAATTTCCTCTCTTGATGTCCGAAAGGACCGTTATGGTGCGCAACCCGTTTCGCCTGACAATTTCTCCCTCGGTCCACCCCGGCTTCAGATCTGCCAGCTGACGCAGGGGTACTGAGGTAACGAGAAAAGGTGATGTCACATACTGATTATTGATGTCGTCAATGTTCGATTTTGTATTTTTGTCGATTCTTAATTTGACATCGACGGGATAATCCCCTTCCCAGATGGTGGCCACGGGAAATCCCCTGGTGCCTGCCATCAGTGAATAGCCAAGCAGGGCGTTGGAATATCCGAGCCGGCTCGCTTCATCTTTTTTAATATCAAGGTCAACGGTTTGAAGCGGCTGCTTATAATCCGTACGCACGAATAATGTTCCTTCGGTGCGTCGCAGAATATCCGCCACCTGACGCGCAACCTGTTTAATCGGTTCAATCGTATCACCGGAAATGCGGACTTCAATCGGCGTTTTGAATTGGGCAAGCTCCAGTTGCTTCCATTTTAATTCTGCCCGGGGATAACGATTCACGTATTTGACGCTGTATTCGTCAAGGATATCCGCGGTTGCTTTACTGGATTGGGTGAGAACGATCAATTGCCCGTAATGTTTAGCCGGAAAGTTCGGCGCGTACAGCGTATGAAAACGCGGAGAGCTTGTCCCCACAAACGAGGTTACCACTTTCACACGGGAATCTTTCTGAAGCAGTTGTTCAAGGTCTTTCAGCACCGCGTCGGTTTGCTGCAAAGAACTTCCCTGCGGCAGGAATATTTCTACGGCAAATTGATTTCGCTCGATGGTGGGAAACGGCTGCTGGGGTGTAATGACAAGAATGATCAGGCCAAGGATAAACGAGGATGCACCGATCAACACAACAAGCTTCTTTCGGGTAAAGGCCTTCTCCACCAGCGCATCATAAAACTTTTGGATACCTTCCAGGAAGGCGGCTTTCCTTCCTTTTTGCGCATCGTTCTTAATCCCGTATTTGATATAGGTGTAGGCCAAAAGCGGCACCAGTGCCGCGGCCGTAAAAAGCGAGATAAACAGTGCCAATGTTATTGCTAATGGAAATGATTTTATGAAATCTTCAGCAATACCGGTCATGAAAAACTGAACCGGGTAAAAGCAGGAGATCAGGATCAAGGTGGCGGAAAATACCGAGCCGAAAAGATCCGTAACGCTCTGTGAGGCGGCATCGGCAGGTGTTATGCCGTTATCCAGTTTTTCAACATAGTTGTCGATAATTACGATGGCGTTATCCACGACCATACCGAGAACAATGATCAACCCCGCCAGAGAGACAGTCTGTAAATCCATGCCGATGATCCACATAATCCCCAGGGTAATGAGAATCGAAATCGGGATGGTCGATGCCGCCACTAGTGCTACCCTTAACGGGAGGAGAAGCAAGGTTACCAGGATGACGGCAAAGATGGCGATCGCGAACTCCTTCATAAAATTTGTAATCGCTTTAAAAACGGCATCAGGGATATTGGAAATCGTTTCGATCTTAATATCCGAGGGGAGTGATTGGGAAAAATTTTCAATCCGTTTGCCAACGTCATTTCCGAATTGAACGATATTATTCCCGGTCTGCATTTCCAGTGAAACGATCAGGCATTTTTTACCGTTGACGCGGATATGAGAATCCGCCTCGTCGTATTCGCGCACAACTTTAGCAACGTCTTTCACACGGACGACACTGCCCCGGGGATCGGAATAGATGATCTGATTTGCCACATCCTGTTCGGTTTTAAAATTTGCGGGAATATGAATCGGCCGCACGAGTTTGCCATCATCGATCTCACCGGCATATCCGATGGTCGTTTGCGGTTTTAAGGCGGCCAGGATGGTCAGCGGCTTAATCCCATAACGCGTGATCTTCGCGTCATCAATATAAACGCTGATTTGTTCTTTTTGCAGGCCGTAGTGTTTTACGCGCGAAACCGATGGGACTTTTCTGATATCGTCCTCGAATCGCTTGATATAATTTTCAAGTTCCTTATAGGTTTTGGTGTCGGACCGGACCGCGAGCAGCAGGGCCGACGTGTTGCCGAAATCATTATCAGCCGTTAGCGAAAGTACGCCCGGAGGGAGCGTTCCCTTGAGTTCATTTAATCCATGTCTGAGTTTCACCCAGAACGCGTCGGGGTCTTTTTCTTTTTCAGCGACTTCGACATACACCACCATGACATTTTCTTTGGAAATAGAGTAAGTCTGGGATCTTTTAACGGAACTGTATTGGAACAAATAGTTTTCAACCTTTGTGGTCAATTGTTCCTCAACCTGATGCGATGAAGCGCCGGGAAAGATGCCGATAATCAATCCCTGCCGGATTTTAAATTCCGGGAATTCATCCCGTGGCATCTGAACCAGTGCAACAACACCGATAAAAATGAGAATGGCGGTGAGAATAAAAAGAACTTGCCTGTAGCGTAGTAATCGGTCCAATAGGGTATATTTTGTTTTCATGGTTTTCTTTTGTCCGGATGCTATGGATTGGTAATCTGCACAGGGGAATGGTCAACCAGTTTATGCTGTCCCGAAGTCACGATAAGTTCAGTCTCTTTGAGTCCCTCGAGAATTTCAATGCCCCTGTTGACAATTTTTCCGACTTTCACGAATTTCCGGATAGCGGTTTTTCGCGAGGCATCCATTGTGTAAACAAAATTTCTGCCCGTCTCATCAACCATGACTGCTTCACTCGGAACAACTAAGTTGCGGGGGCCGGAAGCATTGGCAATGGTCGCGTTGCATACCATGCCGGGTTTGATTCTCCGGTCGGCATTTTGTATACCGATCTTTATGGCGTAGGTGTGGGCAAGCGGATCAGCCATCACGCCGACTTCTTCAATGGTTCCGTCAAATGTCGCAGACGCCAGCGCACCGATTTTGACTTTCGCGTGCTGTCCTTTCCTGATAGTTGATATTTCATTTTCAGAAACCGGTATTCGCGCATACACCTTGTCAATCTTCACAATGGTGATAGAAGTCAGATTTGGGGTTGACATCATTCCCGGTTCGATGGAGCGTTTTCCGATAATGCCAGCGGCTCTCGCATAGAGATTGCAATCGTTCAGATTTTTTCTGGCAATAGATGCAGCGGACATGGCTTGCTGTAGTTTGGTTTGAACTTCAACATATTTAATTTCGGGGAGATTTCCATTTTTATACATTTTACCTAATCGTTTATAGGCATCGTCTGCCTGCTTTGCTGTTGCCCATGCCATATCATAAGAATTTTTGTAGCTGGTGCTGTCGAGCGTGGCCAGCAGTTGTCCCTTTTTCACCGAATCCCCTTCAGCAACAAGAACTTTTGTCACATTTCCCAGCACAGAAAAACTGAGCGGAATGGTTTCCGATTCTTCGATCGTTCCACTGTAAGCAAAATCATCATGATCATGGGCAACACTGATGATTTTCACTTCGACATTGATGGGGACTGGTTTAGAATCCTTGGAAGAATTACAGGCCGTCATTCCCAGCATGAGTAACAATATGCTGATTATTATTAATTGTACTTTTCGCATCATCGATCCTTAAGGTATTGTTAGATAAAAATAGTTGTTATGGTCGATAAGGTGTTTAATCCAAGTTTAGAGCCCTCCTGCTATAAGTCGCATGGCAATATCCATTTTTTCGCTATCCTCGTTTTCCAGGAATAAGCTTATTTCCAAACCACGTAAGATGCCTAAAATCACGTTTGCCGCTTTTGTAAGGTCAGTATTTTTCAAATAATTAAAATCATTTGATTTTAAGCCAAGCTTTAATATTTCCAGGATGATGGCTTCTTCGCTGTCATCAAACCCCTTACGAATATTATTGATTAATTCCTTATTTCCTTTGATCTCGCCTTTGATCATTGAGGAAATACTGACTGTATTTTTAATTTCCGCAAAAGTTGTCGTGATATGAAGTTTTAATTTATCTTTTGGTGAATCTACTTCTTTAATCGCGGTCTTTGCTTTGATAAGAATACTGCTATATTCATCGATTGCTATATTTTCAAAAATTTCGTCCTTGCTTTTGAAATAATAGTAAAGGGTGCTTTTTCCCTTTCCGGCTTCGTGGGCAATATCTTCCATGGTGGTTTTGTTCAAACCCCATTTGAGGAAAACACGCCTTGCCGCATCTTTTATTGTATTTTTTACTTCTTCGTCTTTATTCATATTGGCCCGTTCGACTAATATCGTTTTTCGGTCTAAATAATGGAACAGAACTGAAAAGTCAAGAGATATGTTTTGAGTGTATAAAATCCGCACTCCCAAAAAATAAAGTTGGAGATTCCATTCGAGAGAAAGGGAAAAAGAGTGTGGCGTGATGATTCTTAACCTTTGGAGCCTGGATGCTGAATCTCTTTTACTTCTTCCGGTGTGTTCAGATTCTGGAAGAGACGGCCATTTACATTGAAAGGTTGAATCTGTTCTGCGCTGATTGCCAGAACGCGCATATCCCGATAGAACCCGGTAATCTTGAGTTTGTCCATCAGAAGCAGTCGTTTGATGGAGGGTAAACAATTGCGTGAATAGATTGCGTGCAGCGGTTGAAAGCCTTCGGAAAGTTCGGGGACGATGACATCATGTTTGCCTGCCTGATGGGTCAGGTAACCGATAAAATCTTTGTTCAGGCTGGGCATATCGCAGGCGCTGACAAAAGCGTATTTATTTTTCGAATAAAACAGGCCCGTGTAGATACCTCCCAGAGGACCTTTCCCTTTGTAAATATCGGTGACAACAGCAGCGTCGGAAAATTCCACGTAAGCAAGCGGATCGTTTGTGACGATAATGATTTCGGAAAAGATCTCTTGGTAGATGCTCAATGTTTTATCAATCAATCGCTCGCCGTCAATTATTAGAAATGCTTTATTCGTGCCCATTCGGGTGTTTTTACCGCCCGCGAGAATAATACCCGTGAGGTTTGTTTCCTTATCCGCCAATGTCCGGACTCCTTCAATTTAATAATTTTCATTTACCATAAAACAATAAATAGTTGATGCGGAATTTTTAAGCATTTTTTATACAATTTTATTGACTCTTGAAATGTAAACCGATAAAAGCCCATCATCGAAATATTCACAAATTTTATAAGAGGGAGAATTTCATGAGCACTGATGAGAAAGTATTTGGGATGCCTGCGGAAAGTGGCAGGTGGGTTTATGTGGTTTTGGGATTGATTATGTGTGTGTGTCTGGGGGCGGTTTACGCTTACAGCATTTTCCTCGCCCCGGTAAGAAAAGTCTTTGACGTTTCCGCGTCCATGGCGAACCTGCCTTTTATGGTATTTCTGGCATTTTTCGCCGTTACCATGTTTTTTGGTGGGCGTGTGATGGAAAAATTGGGGCCGCGTAAACTGGGAATCATTGGCGGTATTATTGTTGGATTGGGCTGGCTTTTATCCAGTTTCGCATCGAATATCTGGATGCTGACATTGACCTATGGTGTGATTGCCGGGTCGGGTGTTGGCCTGGTCTATGGCTGCCCCGTAGCCATGGGGGCAAAGTGGTTCCCGGATAAAAAAGGACTGGCTGTCGGATTGACACTGGCTGGTTTCGGCGGATCTGCTTTGATTACGGGCAAGCTTGCCTCCGTACTGATTCCTTCTGTGGGATTGTCGAACACTTTCCTGTATTTCGGTATTGCATTCGGTATTATTCTGGTTGTCTTAAGTCTGCCTTTCCATTTTCCTGCTGCCGGTTGGGTGCCGGCGGGTTGGAAACCAGCCGCAGGAGCAGTCGTTGCAACGGATTTTACCCCCGGAGAAATGGCGAAAACATCGACATTTTGGGGACTGTTTTTCTGCTTTTTGATTGGGTCGATTGCCGGATTGATGGCTATTGGCATATCCAAACCGGTTGGCAACGAGATCATCAAGATTACGGGTGAGACGGCTGCGACGCTCGTCGGTGTGTTCGCTATTTTCAACGCGCTGGGGCGTCCGCTTTTTGGATTTTTGACGGACAAGATTAACCCCCGCAATGCCAGCATCCTTAATTTGATTATGATTCTTGTCGTATCCATTCTTATGATCGTTGCCAGGGAAGGCGATACCAGACTTTACACGATCAGTTTCATCGGTTTCTGGCTGTGTCTGGGCGGCTGGCTGGCCATTGCTCCGACAGCGACGGCAGCATTTTTTGGCATGAAAAATTATGCGCGTAATTACGGCGTGGTCTTTTTTGCATATGGTGTTGGCGCTATCATCGGTGGCATTATTTCCGGCCAGGCGAAGGATGTGTTTGGCACTTATACCTTCGCCTTCTATCCCACGGCAGTACTTGCGGTTGTCGGGATAATAATGGCTTTCGCATTGCTTAAAGCGCCGAAAAAAGCTTAATATCAACTAAGAATGATTAGAAAGCTTGAATAGAAAAAACCTCTCTTGCCGTCAGGGTGGGAGAGGTTTTTTTTGGAATCATCGGATGATTTTTCGGTCAATGGAAACAGCCTTCGCGCCATCGCGTTCCACCATGGAATGACTATCCCCTTTGCCCCGGAATCGCTTAACGTTGAGCATGAAAATTTCAAGTTTGCTAAGCACATTGGGTGGAAGCAGATTTCCGTCAATTTCAATGGAAATGGCGGGGTATTTTCTTTCTCTGGCCCAGGGTGTAAACAGCCCTTCAATAACGCGGCCGATCAGACAGGCAAACGGTGAGATATTCACAATGCCCGAGTAGCCGTCCATCATCGCGGTAGCCGCCACGCCACTGGAAATGCTGATTTCCGAATACAGCTCCAGGCCGACGAAATGCTTTTCCGTGTTTTTCATGATTTCCTGCATATCATGCGGTGTGTGCGGCACAAGGCCGGTCGCGCTCAACGTGTTGCGCACATTTTTCTCCACATTCTTCTTATAGGCATGTTCAATATTCCAACCGATGATGTCCCGAAATTCACTGGCGAAGACGCGCCGGTACCACGGAGCCAGGTTCAGTTTCTTTTTAAGCTCGTAATGCCGGACAAAATCACAATAGTAAAGCCATTCTGCCACATTCGATACCTTGCCGACGATGCCGTGTTTGCTGAACTGTTGAATTAATTCATCAACGGCGAAATCATCACGCCGTACGTAAATTTCCCCGACGATCAGAACTTTCGGACAGTCTTCCATTTTTCGGGCTAGTGGAATGCGGGAAATGGTATCGGCAATTTCTTTCAGAACGGGAAGGACTTTTGTAATATCGCGCTCGGCCACACCGATCATTTTCTGCCAGACCTGATCATAAATCCTCATGGCTTCAATGGGATCGGCGGCGCACGTCCGAAGCGAGGTTTCCACGTCTTTCATGTAGTCGCCGATAATCGCCGCCCACCAGGCATATTTTGAAAATTCCGACCCCAGTTCATTGTAGGAATTATCAGAATCCATCGTAATAACCACCACGTTTTCCAGACGCAAATCTTTAAAGAGATTTTCGTAGAAGACAAAATACTGTCCGGTCCGGCAGGGTCCGGTTGTTGTGGGCACGAACAGGACGTAAGTTTCATCCTTGCGGTATTTTTCGGAGGATAAATATTTCAGCGTGCTGCCCAATACCAGATGCGACGGCAGACACTCTTTACCGGAGGCGTGATTGCGCGCCAATTGCAGGGTGTGGATGTCCGGTACCGGCATGGTTTCCGCATTAATACCCAGACCGCGAATCGTCGCGCCGATCAACTCCGCCGAGAGCCTGCCCATGTTGGATAAGAGCAGCTTGATACGCGGATTGTTTTTCATCGGTATCTTTTCGCCGGTGATCATATTTTTGATGTGGATCTCTTCGCCCGGATTGTTAATGAAGCGCAAACCGTTATCATACCGCTCTTCGCGGATGTCAGTCAGTTTGGAGCGATACCCTTCGATGATGTCCAGAAATGCTTCAATACGTGTATCCACGCCGGCATCCGCCGTGTGGGAATCCAATTCCAGAATCAGAAAGGGTTTGGCGCCCATGATCCACTTTAAATAATGCAACATGAAGGAATCAGGCGCACAGGAAAAATTCGATATATACGTGATGAAGATATTGTCTTCGTTTTTCAAAAGCGCGCCGGCTTTCATATCCTGCTGGCCGTAATACCAGTACATGTTGGGATAGATAGACTCGTCTTCGAAGGGCAGAATATCAAAGGGGATGACTGAATAACCGCGAGATGTGTATTTTCGGGGAATCCCCATATTGGCATCGGCAGTAAAAGAGTTATAGGGACGTCCCAAAATTGCGATCACCGCGCGTTTGGCCACGCGCGCTTCTTCAAGCGCCTGTTTGCCCAAAAGGGTAAATTTGGCAAAGCATTCCATTTGCTTTTCATAGGCGATGTTAAAGGCGGTTTTCGCCTCAGCTTCTGAGAATCCCAGTGTTGCTGCCATCGCGATGAAAGATTCAGCAGCTTTTTCAGTGCCGTACATGAAACTGACCACCGGTGCTAAATATTTCTCGTCAGGAATCTCCGGGAAAGCCTTCTTGATGTAATAGGGCAGGCTCTGTGTAATTGGGCAGAAGTTAGCCGGCGCAGTTTTTTCGTAACTTTCCATATCCCGGAAATGCGGCAGGAAAATATAATCGATTTTACGGTTAAAGATATCCTGAACGGCGCCATGCGCGATTTCCGCCGGGAAGCAGTAACTGCTTTCCACACGGGCAATTCCTTCATGGGAGATGTCCTGGGAGACAAACGTTTCCACCCCCAGGGTATGGAAGAACCATGAATAGAGCGGCCAGAGAGTATAAATAGAGAAGCAGCGGGGAATGCCGACGATGTAATCTTTTTTCTTATCAAACCGGGCAGGATCCGGGGCGCATTCTTTGAAAAGTATATCATTGCGCTTTTCAATGTAGTCGATGACCTCCGCTTCATTGAAAACTTTTTTCTTCCGAATGTTGGCATATTTGTTACAACGGCCGCCAAACATGTACTTGTGGCCGTTGACGTTGAGTATGCGGACCGGACAGAAATTATCGCAGGCCTTACACTGAAATTCTTTTTCATAGACAATGCTTGTTGCCAGGATGTCATCAATGTCGTAGGTGGCTTTGGTCAGAAATCCTTCAGAATATTTCTGTTTGGCCAGAATGCCCACACCGAAACAACCCATCAACTCTGGATCAGGCGGCACCAGAATGTCCTTATTCAGGAGCATCGCGAAAGCAAGCGGGACGGCTTTGTTTTTGGCGACACCGCCTTGCAGTACAATATTTTTACCGATAGTCCGGTTCCCCACAACGCGATTGAGATAGTTGGAAACAATCGAGGTGACGATGCCGGCGGTAATATCTTCACGCGACGCCCCTTGCTGCACGGCGTTGCGAATGTCTGAATTGATGAAGGCGGAACAGTGTTCACCGAACTTCAGGGGTGCTTCGGCCTGAAGAGCGATGTCACCAATCTGCGCGGCTTCTGGAATATTCAGGTCACCTTGCGCGGATTCTTCCAGAAAAGATCCGGTTCCCGCCGAACAGGCTTCATTCATAGCGTAATCAATCGGGACTTTATTTTTCAGTGAAACATACTTGGCATCCTGGCCGCCGATTTCAAAGATGGTATCGATGTTATCCTGATAAAAGGAAGTGCCGACTGCATGGGCGATGATTTCATTGTAAACGCCAGGTGTTTCCAAGAAAACGCCGAGAATTTCGCGTGACGATCCGGTTGTTGAAGCCAGAGTAATGCTGATTTTGGCATCGCCAATGTCTTCGCGGATCTGTTTTTTCATTTCAACGAGACAGTTTTTTAGCGCGCTGACCGGATCACCGTGTGTGCGGCCGTAAAAAGACGCGGTAACTTCGTTGGTTTCGATATCAATCAAACAGGCTTTTGTCGTTGTTGAACCACCGTCGACGCCGAGAATATATTCACGGCCGGCGACGACTTTGCCTTTTTGCGAGGGCAGGTAGGTGACTCTTCCCTGCGCGGTTTGCAGGCTTTTAAATCTCTTGAACTGAATGTGACTGCTTTTAAATAGTGAATTCAAAGGCGGCAAATTGCTACCGGATGTGCCGGCCATCAGCGCCGCGCCGTATGCCTCAAAAAAGGGTGCCTGTTCAGGAACAATGAATTCGATTTGAGGCATGCGTTCGCGGATGAAGCGCAGGATGTATTGATTCTGCGTCACGCCGCCAACGAGAAGGACTTTTCCTTTTTCGATTCTGGCTCTTTTTAGAAAATCGATGACCTTAATTGCCATAACGTCGCTCAGCGACAATACAATATCACCTGTATTGGCTTCCCCTTTATTAAGACGATGTGTGCAATCACTTTTCATGAAGACGGAACAGCGCGAAGAGAGCTTTAATACACGGCAGTCTTTGGGGATATTGTTTATATCGCCCAATTTCATGTTCATCCGGGCGAGCTGCTGCTTAAAAAATTCACCGGTACCCGATGCGCACTTGTTCCCTGAAAAGCTGGTGATGATTTTATTGTTCTTATCAATTGTATAGACAACAAGGTCTTCGCCACCGAGGGAAACCAGTGCGTCAATTTGATAATTGAGTTGATTCAGGGCTTCTTCGATGCAGAGTGGTTCAATAACACTATTGATATTTAGAAGATGCCGGCCTTCAGTGCCGGTGGCCAGCGTTTTGATATCTTTTGGTAAATCGCGGGCTGACAGTATCTTTTTGAGGGTACCGAGAAAGTTGCCTTCATGAGGTTCTACGGCGTTCCACACAATGTTATTTTCTGCCAACAGGGCTACCTTGATGTTCGAGGAGCCGATATTGATTCCAAGGCTGTGCATATAAAACTCCCTAACAGATATTCATTATGGTCAATATTACGATTGAACCTAATCGTCAAGCATCAGATGTGATATTTAAAAAAAATCTCATCCAACAATATGTTAGCCGGCATGGAAAAAGAAAAAAGCAGCTGAAAGCTATTACTCTCAGCTGCTTTTTGTTGATTAAATGTCTTTTAGGTGCGGGCCAGGATAATATTTTCGCTCAAGCCTGACCCAACCCATTTCGTTATTAATGACCTTCCTCCATCGCGCCGCCAATGTACATCATAGCTAGAAGCATGAAAACCAGAGATTGCACGACTGAGGTGAAAATCATCAAAATCATAATGGGTAGTGGAACAAGCATTGGCACCAGCAGCAGAACAACCAGCAGAACAATATCTTCACCTGCGATATTTCCAAACAACCGGAAAGTCAAAGACAGTGGCCGTGACAGATGACTGATTAATTCAATGGGCAGCATGAGCGGGATCAACCACCAAACGGGTCCTAAAAACTGTTTTACGTATTTAAAACCATGGGTCATGATGCCGACGACGTGTGTTGAAAAAAATACCACAAGCGCCATGGCCAGGTTTGTGTTGATGTTAGCTGTGGGTGATTCAAATCCCGGGATGATTCCGATCAGATTTGATGTCAGAATAAAAATAAACAGGGTGGCAATCAGGGGGAAGAACTTTTTCCCGTGCTCGCCCATGGTGTCAACAAGCTGTCCGTGCAGCCCGCCGACAACGACTTCCATAACATTTTGCAGACGGCCCGGGTATACTTGCATGCGCCGGGTTGCCAGAAATGAAAGCGTAGCCAATAGAAGAATGACAAAGAGAGTATTGAACACAATAGTCATGTTAATTCCCACATCTTTAAGCCAACTCGTGTGGAAGAATATTAGGGGTTCCATTTGTTTCTATCTAACCTCCTCAATAAAGTTTTTTTTTGCCAGAGTAGTGATCATCGTGAGTATAATGTTGATGACTACTACGGAAAGTCCAATGATCAAACCGATAACATTAACAGTTTCAAATGCGATTAGAAAATATAAAACGACAGCCGTCAGCGCCAGGCGAATGTAAAATTTAATCATGGTGGGTCGCTTGACGTTTCCGGAAAGATTATTAAAAAGACCTCTTAGACCAAGTTCCATTCCATAGAAATTCAGGATGCTGATAAAACCACCTAAAAGGACGCCTAAATAGAATTGTGTCGGTAAAAAAATGAATGAAGGAACAAAAAGGATTGCCAGAATAATCCAGTTGGCAATTTCAAGTCTTTTTTGGAGTGGGTCTTTGACGATGAGGTTCACTTTTCAAACTCTTTATAATGGATTCTTCATCTTGAAAATTTCTTTTTATTAAAACATATATATTGCGAAATCCCGCAGAAATCCCAATCAATAAAAAAACAATGGTAAATACCTGACCGGAATCAAATTTCCGATCTAAATAAGTTCCTAAAAGGAGACAACCAAAAATTGCCAGAACCATTGCGATTCCTATGCTGCTGGCATAGGCCATCTGGATACTTAATTTTTTGGTTTCAATATCCATTTAGTGATTGGCTCCTTAACATGGGCGATCAACAAAGTCAATTAAAAACATGACCGCCGTTCATTATTTATTCAAGAGATGACGATTTTTTCTGTACCAGTCAATGGTCTTAGTTAATCCGCTGGTAAAATCAGTTTCTGCTTTAAAGCCGAATTCTTTCATGGCCTTGGATGTATCGAGCAATCGACGGGGCTGGCCGTCCGGTTTGGATGCATCCCAAATAATTTTTCCCGAAAAACCGGCCAGGCGGGCGATTAATTCGGTCAGTTCTTTGATTGAAATCTCAAAACCGGCTCCGATATTGACCGGTTCACTTTTTTCATATGAATCTGTGGCAAGACATATCGCTTTTGCCGCGTCTTCCACGTAGAAAAATTCTCGTGTCGCCTGGCCCGTTCCCCATACTTCCAAAGTATCCGAATGGTTGTCCATGGCATCAACGCATTTCTTTATTAATGCGGGAATAACATGGGATGAACGGGGATCAAAATTATCACCAGGACCATAAAGATTAACCGGGAGCAGAAAAATAGAATTGAAACCATATTGCTGACGGTAGGACTGGGACTGCACCAACATCATTTTTTTTGCAAGACCATAAGGAGCGTTCGTTTCTTCAGGATACCCATTCCATACGTCTTCTTCTTTAAAAGGTACCGGTGTGAATTTGGGATAAGCGCAGATCGTGCCGAGTGCGACAAATTTTTCTATCTTTTCCAAATAAGCCTGGTGAATCAGTTGTGTGCCCATCATGAGATTGTCATAAAAAAGTTCGGCCGGTTTTTCTTGATTAAAGCCGATACCGCCGACCTTTGCCGCCAGATGAATCACAATATCCGGTTTTTTGTCGCTGAACATACGTCGAATATCGTCCAGACTGGTTAAATTATATTCAGGAAGATCGGCAATGTCGATGCTTTGGCAGCCATAATCGGCAAGCCTGTTGATCAGATGATGTCCCAAAAATCCTTTGCCGCCTGTGACGGTAACTCTTTTATTTTTAAGCATAGTATTTAAAATCCTTTATATAATATATTACAGTCGCCAGTAATTAATACCCAGTGATTGTGCCTGACCCGGTTCAAAGACAGCTTTAATATCCAGAAGAATCGGGCGGCTTTTATGGCAAAAAGCAGAAATCTTTGCCAGACCCATTTCCTGATATTTATGGTGGGCAACCGCCAGAATTACCGCATCCACATCCCTGATCTCTTTTAATGACACAAGGTCGATGCCGCAATAATCGCGTGCCTCTTCGTGAATAGCCAGCGGATCATGTGCCAGGACGGTAACACCATAATCTTCTAACTCTTTAATGATATCCATTACGCGGGTGTTGCGCAAATCGGGAACATTTTCTTTAAAGGACATCCCCAGAACCGCTACACGCGCCTTTTTCACCTGAATGTCGGCGGCGATCAGCATTTTGACGGTTCGCTCCGCGATATACTTGCCCATATTGTCATTAATTCTGCGACCGGAGAGAATGACTTCCGGACGATAGCCAATGCTTTCCGCTTTGTAAGTTAAGTAATAGGGGTCAACGCCAATACAATGGCCGCCGACCAAGCCGGGCCGGAAATTGAGGAAGTTCCATTTTGTTCCGGCCGCCTCCAGGACTTCCAGTGTGTCGATACCCATTTTATTGAAGATGATGGCCAGTTCGTTCATCAGGGCGATATTGATGTCGCGTTGCGTGTTTTCAATGACTTTGGCGGCTTCTGCAACTTTGATGGATGAAGTCCGGTGCAGGCCGACTTTAACGACTGCGCTGTAGATTCCGTCCAATAAATCCAGTGTGGCGTTATCGGAGGCGGAGATAATTTTAATGGTGTTATCGACCGTGTGGACTTTATCGCCGGGATTAATACGTTCGGGGGAATAGCCTACCGTAAAATCCCTGCCGCATTTCAACTTTGATGCGCGTTCTAAAATGGGAACGCATACATCTTCCGTCACCCCAGGATATACGGTTGATTCATAAACCACGCAGGAACCGGCTGGTAAATATTTGCCGATGCTTGCTGAAGCATTTTCCAACGCGCCCAGGTCGGGAACGTGGAAGTGGTCAACCGGCGTCGGGACGGCAACAATAAAAAGTTTGCAGGAGGCGAGATCCGCGGGGTTGGATGTGAAGTGAATTTTAGCTTTTTTCAGCTCGGTATCGGCCAATTCCATCGTGCGGTCATGGCCTTTCTTTAATTCAGCGATATTGATCTCGCTGATGTCAAATCCAATCACTTTAAAATGACGCGACAAGTGAGCGGCGAGTGGCAGTCCGACATAGCCCATGCCGATAACAGCAATTTTATTTTTCCCCGCGTAGAAAGATTGAGCTGTCAGCGTTTTTTTCATGTTCAGAGGCCTCAACCGTTGCAATGTATTTTAGACAAACAAAAAAAATAATATCGTATTGATCGATGCTTGTCAATCCCGCTGTTGCGGGACGAGCGTTGATTCTCTGCAGCTTGCTGCGAAATCGTAACATTCATTTCATGCCTCAACACCTTGCTGCCAGGTGGTTGATTGAGCCGGTTAGAGATTTTTCAATGTTTTTGCCAAAGCGGACAGAGTCTGGTCCATGTCTTTGACGGAATGAGAAAAAGATAAGAAACCCGCTTCAAATTGCGATGGCGCCAGCCAGATGCCATTTTGGAGCATACCGTGAAAGAATCGGCCATAAAGGTCGGTATCCGATTGTAAAGCACTGCTCAAATCATCAACCGGTCCTTCCTGAAAAAAAATGGTGAACATGGAAAAGATTTTATTGATGCAAACGGCAATGCCTTGCTGGGAAAATAATTTTTCCATCTCGTGGGATAGACGATTTGCCTGATCAGTCAATAAGGCGAAAGAATTATTTTTTGTTTTCAGAATGTTGAGCGTGGCGATTCCGGCGCTCATTGCCAGTGGATTGCCGGAAAGTGTTCCCGCCTGATAGACATCACCGATTGGTGCGAGTCTCTCCATGATTTCTTTTTTTCCACCTATCGCTCCCACCGGCATTCCACCGCCGATGATTTTACCAAGGCAGGTCAAGTCAGGCCCTATTCCGATCAGGTTCTGATATCCGCCGAAATGAAACCGGAATCCGGTGATCACTTCGTCAAAAATCAGCACAATGCCGTTTTTTGCCGTCAGCTCCCGTAATTTCTTCAAGAAGCCCTCCCGCGGGAGAACAACGCCCATATTACCTGCAATCGGCTCAACAATAACAGCCGCCAGCTGAGAAGCGTAGCTTTCAATTGCCTGTTCGAGAGCATCTATATCATTATAGGGCAGGCTCAACGTGAGTCTGGCCAGCGATTCCGGAATTCCTGGAGATCCTGGAATGCCGAGCGTCGTGACGCCGGAGCCGGCCTTGATCAATAGAGAATCGGCATGACCGTGGTAGCATCCGTCAAATTTGATAATCATGTTTCTACCGGTGTAACCACGGGCCAGACGAATCGCTGTCATGGTGGCTTCCGTGCCGGAACTGGTCATCCGTACCCTTTCGATAGAAGGAATGGCTTCACAGATCAGACGGGCCATGATTGTTTCGGCATCGGTTGGCGCGCCAAAGCTCATTCCCTTTTGCGCTGTCTGGCAGATGGCGGCGATAACATCCGGATGGGTGTGTCCCAGAATCATGGGTCCCCAGGAGAGAACATAGTCAATGTATTCTTTGCCTGAGGTATCGAAAATCTTGCTGCCCTGTGCATGGCTTACAAAAACAGGGTCGCCGCCAACCGATTTCCATGCGCGAACTGGTGAATTCACGCCGCCAGCGATCACCCCGCTTGCTGCGGTAAATTGGTCTTCATTTTTTTGAGTCATCAGAAATACTCCGGAGATGTTTTTTTGTATTCTTGTTGGCTTTCCAGAATGAGAAAATCGCTGCTGTTAATTAATCGGGACATGGTTTTGAGCAGAGGCGAGAGGCTGTCATCCTGTGTGTGCAGCATCGTAAACAGATTATATTTATTTTGAAAAGACGGATTTCTTTCATAACAATGAGAAATGAATGGCAACCCGGCAAATAACCTGCCGGCATTCTCGATTGCCTCAGGCGGGATGGCCCACATCACCAAAGCATTTTTGTGGTATCCGGCTTTCTGATGCCTCAGAATAGCGCCAAACTTTCTTACAACGCCTTTCTGTGAAAGCCCTTTGATCCAGACCATTAAATCATTGTGATCAAGACCGCAGGTATCGGCAATTTCTGCAAAAGGTTTGACGGTAAGTGGAATATCAGATTGAAGAATTCTCGCTACCTTTAATTTTTGTATGCTGAATGTTTTCATGATGTTTATTACTATCCTGCTTGCGTTATAAAATCAAGCCAAGCATTCGGATAAATATTTATTTGCTTGATTAGTAAATATTTCTTGACAATCTGTTTATTGATCGTTAAAAAAGCATACAAATGACCGGTAGTCGTCAAAATTAAAATGGGAGGTTGTAAATAATAAAACACTTGACGGTTCCTGGCATAATATCAGTCATAAAAAAACAGGAGGCTACAAATGAAAAAGAGTTTGATTTATTCCGTGCTGGCGATCGTGTTGGTTATTGTTTCTGCTCCCTTTGTTTTTGCGGCTCCCGAAGCGGCTCCGGCTGCAGCAGCAGGCGTTGATTACACAAAAGCGATCGTTATCGGTTGTGCATTGCTCGGCGCAGGTTTTGCAATTGGAATTGGTGCTGTCGGTGCTGGTTTGGGTCTTGGACAGGCAACAAGTGGTGCAAGTAATGCAGTTGGAAGAAATCCTGAAGCACAGGGCAAAGTAATGTTAACCATGATGGTCGGTATGGCAATGACGGAATCCGTCGCGATTTACGCGCTGGTTATCTCGCTGGTTATGCTGTTCGCCAATCCTTTAGTAAAGCTGGTTGGTATCGGTTAGTAGAAAATCATTAGGTATCTTATAAAAGGGAGAAGAGGCAAATAACAAAGGACCTCTTCTCCCTTTTCTTATTCTTCCATTAAAACTTTGCTGCGCAACTCTTTTTTTTCGGATTGTTGATGTTTTGCTGTCAGGATTTTTTCTTTTGCGCGGCGGGAACGTTTTCTTTTTTGCCGGCGCATTTTTTCGATCTTTTCTTGTTCTTCCGCGATAAATCCTTTTTGTTGCAATTCAATCTTGTCTAATAAAATTTTTCGTGCCAGATGACGGTTTAATGATTGAGATCTTTCGCGCTGGCATTTTACGGCAAGGCCGGTAGGGATGTGTAGAAGATATACACAGGAAGAGGTTTTATTGACTTTTTGTCCTCCTGGACCGGAAGAACGGACAAAGGATTCTTCAAAATCGTTTTCGGAAACCGCGAGTTCCTGCATTCTGGCAGTAAGCGATTTTTCTTTTTCTGCAGATACCGGCATGTTTGATTCTTGAGTTCAGGGTATCGAGTAAATTTCGTCGCCGATCAGATGGATCCAGTTTTCAGCCAAAATTTCTCTGGCTTCTTCCAGTTTGTCGACGCCAATAATAACAATGGTTTCTTTTCCGATACGGTTAATGGTTGTATAGAGGTAAAGGATATTAATTTCCGCATTAGCCAGAGGTTTCAGGATGGCGTTGATGCCACCTGCATGAAGAGGGACTTCGGCCGCAAGCACGGGGGTTATTTCAATATTGAAATTGAAACTATTGAGCAAGGCTGCCGCTCGGTCGGGATCGTTAACAACCAGACGAACCCGGCTGTCATGCTCAATACTGGCGGCGGATACGGCGATGGTGCCGATATCTTCAGCATCGAGAATATGAGTAAGTTTGGCAAAAGAACCGGGAATGTTGCCCAATAAAACAGATATTTGTTTAACAGCCATAAATTATCCTTAATCTTTAACGTAATCAAAGCCTGTGGCAAACGCTTTGCGATTGATTTCTGCAAGAGCTTTTTTCCTGCTGCCCATAATCGTTTCCAAACTTTTCAGGTAAATTTCGGAAGAAACGACGCCCGATTTTTTTATGAAAGCACCCATCATGATAATATTGGCAACACGGTTATTGCCGAGCTTCTGAGCCATGTCTGCGCAGGGAACACAGAATGTTTTAACATCCTGGCGATTGGGGCGCGCATCAATAATGGAGGAGTTGATCAATATGGTTCCGCCGGAAGTCACTTTGTTTTGAAATGTAAAAAGAGACGGGGCATTCATAACGATCAGATAATCCGGTTCCGACGCTACGGGAGACGCAATCTCCTCATCGCCTACCGCGACTGTGCAGTTCGCTGTGCCTCCGCGCATCTCCGCGCCGTAAGCGGGGAGATAAGTGACATGATAGCCTTTGTTCATTGCGCTGTTTGCCAGACTGATGCCCATCATTAAAACACCCTGGCCGCCAAAGCCGGAAAAAATGGTCTTAACGATCATGATGTTTCCTCCGCGGTTTTTCTGGACTCGGTGATGTCATCTTTGAAAACTCCCAGAGGGAATTCTTTGCTCAATACATCATCAATCCATTTGCATGAATCAATCGAAGACATTTTCCAGTTGGTCGGGCATAAAGAAAGAATTTCCACCATGGAGAAACCCAAACCGTCGATTTGGCACTGAAAGGCTTTTTTGATAGCTTTTTTTGTCTTATTAACGCCTGCCGGAGAACTTACCGAACATCTTTCAATGTAAGTGGTGCCGCCCAACTGAGAGAAGATTTCACTGACCTTTACCGGATAACCGTCCAATTCTTTTTTGCGGCCGGTCGGGCTGGTCGTTGTTCTTTGATTAAGCATGGTTGTCGGAGCCATCTGTCCTCCGGTCATGCCATAAACAGCGTTGTTAATAAAAATAACGGTAATGTTTTCACCACGATTGGCGGCGTGGAAACTCTCGGCGATCCCGATTGCCGCCAGATCTCCATCTCCCTGATAGGAAAAAACAACGCGGTCAGGCAGGGAACGTTTGATGGCTGACGCCATAGCCGGTCCACGTCCATGGGGTGCTTCAATCATATCCACGTCGAAGTAATTATAGGCTAGAACAGCGCATCCCGCCGGAGGGACACCGATGGTTATGCCTCGAATACCCAGTTCATCAATCACTTCGGCGACAAGCCTGTGGACAATACTATGACCGCAACCGGGGCAATAGTGGTAAACACATTGCTTCAAGCTTGCGGGATGTTTGAAAACTTTTTTTGCCATATGTTTCTGATCCTTCATGTGCTCGATAGTTTTCTAATCTTTTTTGTCGTAAATTTTCGCGACGACATTGGCCAGTTCCGCCGGTGTCGGCACGGCGCCGCCCGGCCGTCCATGAAATTCGATGTTGGCATAACCCTGTAAAGCCAGGCGAACATCTTCCAGCATTTGGCCAGTACTCATTTCAAAAACAAGATAATTCTTAACTTTTGCAGACAATGCGCGCAATTTCAATTCCGGGAAAGGCCAGAGGGTGATGGGACGAAACAGGCCGACTTTCATGCCCTGGTCACGTAATCGCTTAATGGCTCCCTTGGCAATGCGGGCGGCTGTTCCATAGGCTACGATAACCAGTTCCGCGTCATCCACCCGATGCTCTTCAAAGCGGGGTTCGTTTTTAGTAATGACTTCATACTTGCGGGCTAATTTCCAGTTGTGGGCTTCGCTGTCAATCGGATCAAGAAGAAGGCCGCGGATGAATTTGCTTTTCCCCGTGCCAGCACCGCGCAGCATAAATTTCTCGGGATATTGGCGGGGGAGTGGTTTTTTAAAGATTACCGGCTCCATCATTTGTCCCATCATGCCGTCAGCCAGGATCATGATGGGTGTGCGGTATTTATCAGCCAGATCAAAAGCGTCCATGGTTAAATCCGCCAGTTCCTGACCGGTAGCCGGTGCGATTACGATGGTGCGGTAGTCGCCGTGACCGCCGCCCCGGGTTGCCTGGAAATAATCACCCTGTGAAGGACGAATGTTGCCCAGCCCCGGACCGCCACGCATAATATTAACAATAATTCCAGGGAGCTCACAGGCTGCCATGGAAGAAATGCCTTCCTGTTTTAATGAAATACCGGGGCTCGAGGAGGACGTCATGACTCTCATCCCCGTTGCCGCAGAGCCGGCAATCATGTTGATTGCGGCAACTTCGCTTTCCGATTGGAGAAACACACCGCCTTCGGCGTTTCGCATATGCTCCGCCATATATTCGGTTAGTTCATTCTGTGGTGTAATGGGATAGCCGGCATAGAAACGACAGCCCGCTCGGATCGCGGCTTCAGCGATAACGTTGTTTCCTGACATCAATACTTTATTCACGGTA
>CAYULE010000001.1:0-1406 GCA_964445385.1 uncultured Smithella sp. | reverse complement strand
TCTAAAGAGGCTTCCACAAAAAGGTAGCCGGGAAAAAGCGGTACGGATATCTTCTTTTTACGGTCTTTTCGCTTGCTCCAAACTTCCATCTCCGGTAAAAATGCCTTCAGATTTTTCTGGGTAAGGCCGGTAAGGGCTTTACATTCATGACGGCTTTTTGTGTGAACGGCATACCAGGGCATAGCAAAATACCAACTTTTAATATAATGAGAATCAGTTCAATAAAACTTAAAAATATTTACAATACGTGTGAAGTTTTTGCAATGGAGAAAAATGAAAGTCATCCGTCTTAACGGTTTACAACTTACCTTGGATGAGAAAGAAGAATGCCTGGCGGCAAAGGCTGCTCAGATTCTGGGTATCCCGGTTGCCGGCATTGCCTCATTGAATATTATCAAAAAGGCTCTGGATGCCAGGCGCAACAGACCGCCGCATTTTGTTTATGTGGTTAAAATCAATCTGAGCGACGATGTAACGCTGCCCGAAACGCTGCCGGAAGGGATACAACTCCAGCCGTTTAAGGATGAACGGGACATTAAGCCATCATCAGCCGGTTCTTCCGGGGCTTTACCAGGGATACTTCCCATTTTAGTCATCGGCAGCGGTCCTGCTGGTCTTTTTGCCGCATACACTCTTGCCCTGAAGGGTCTGTCCGTTTTTCTTCTGGAGAGAGGGAGACCCATTGAAGAACGTGTAAAGAATGTGCGGGCATTTTGGGAAAAAGGTTTGCTGGATCCGCAAAGCAATGTTCTGTTTGGTGAAGGAGGGGCAGGAACCTTTTCCGACGGGAAATTGACCAGCCGGACAAAGAATCCTTATGCCGGCTGGGTAAAAAAAGTGCTGGTGGAGATGGGCGCACCGCCATCCATTATGACGGACGCTAAACCGCATATTGGTACGGACAGACTTCGTGAAGTCATTATTCAACTGAGGACAAAGCTGATCCAGCTGGGTTGTGTCTTTCAATTTGAAGCACAGGCAACGGATTTTGTTATCCGGCAAAACGAAATTGCGGCAGTGGTTGTCAACGGAAGAAAAGAAATCAAAACAGATAGAGTGATCCTCGCCATTGGCCAAAGTGCTGATGATACCTATGAGACATTGTACGAATGCGGTGTCAAGATGGAGCCCAAGCCGTTTGCGATGGGGTTGCGCGTTGAACATCCGCAAGCCCTGATCAATGCTATTCAATATGGCAGGTGGTCGAAGCATCCCCATTTGCCGCCAGCGGAATATTTTGTCACGGCCGCAGTCCCCGAACTGAATCGTTCTGTTTATACATTTTGCATGTGTCCGGGAGGGCAGGTGATTGGTTGCAGCGCGTTTCCGGGAATGATCATTACAAATGGCATGAGCAACCGCGAGCGTAACGGAGAGTTTGCCAACAGCGCCATCGTTGTTAATGT